>JBBQAC010000341.1:0-3745 GCA_038315915.1 Phormidesmidales cyanobacterium | reverse complement strand
TCGATACCGTCGTAGACGGTAAGCTGGCAGAACAGCTCAATCTAGCTGGGAAGCCCGCACCCGATACATTTCTTTATGCCGCTGAGCAGCTAGGCTGTCGGCCCCGGCAAGCAGTAGTATTTGAAGATGCGATCGCGGGTGTGCAAGCGGGCAAAAACGGTCAGTTTGGTCTGGTAATTGGCGTTGCCCATGGAGAGAATGCTCAGGCGCTGCGAGAAAATGGGGCCGACACCGTTGTGACTGACCTTGCAGAAATGCTGCCTGAGACGCAACCGGCCACAGGCTGAGAAGAGAAATCGAGATGGACTGAGAAAAAGAATCCAAGCAGGGCAATGGGCGATCGCACCCAACCGCTAAAACGAACCCCAATAAAAACCAATGCTTCACTGCAAACCCATCAACCTCCCTGAGCACATCTATCCGACACACCCCTGGCAGTTGGAAGAAAAACAGTTCTACCCCCGGTTTTTAGGTCAGCTTGAGACTCTGTATGCGCTCAGCAACGGCTATTTGGGCATTCGGGGCGGTTTTGAAGAAGGCGCACCGTCGCATCACAGTGGCACCTTCGTCAACGGGTTTCATGAGCTGTGGCCAATCATTTATCCCGAGGAAGCCTATGGATTTGCCAAAACTGGGCAAACCATGCTGACCGTTCCAGACAGCACTATTATCAAACTGTATGTGGATGATGAGCTATTCTTTCTCCCGACTGCCCATTTATTGAGCTACCGGCGAGTGCTTAATATGAAAACAGGCACGCTCGAACGAGAAGTGCTGTGGGAGACCCCCGCTAGCAAAAAGATCGCAATCAAGTCCTGTCGGCTGGTCTCCTTTGAATATCGCCATCTGGCCGCGATTTCTTATCAGGTCACTGTATTAGACGCCGATGCCGCTGTAGAAATTGTCTCAAAAATTCATTATGATCCCGCCGCTCAAAGCGGCCATCAGCCAGATTCCTACAACGACCCGCGCCGCTCCAAAGAATTTGCTAGCCGGGTGCTTTTGCCACAGTCTTGCGATGTTTTGGGATATCGTTTGGTGCTCGCTCAGCAGACCCGGCAAAGCAAAATGACACTGGCCTGCGGCGTCGATCACAGTGTTGCTACCGACTGCGCCCAATCGACCAGCCGCAAATGCGGGGAAGACAGTGGCGAGATTGTGTTTTCAGTGAAGGCAAAAGCAGGATTGCCTATCGAAATTACTAAGTACATGACCTATCATACGGCCACCAACCTGCCCGCCGAGGAACTCTGTGCCAGAGCAGATCGAACCTTAGATCGGGCGCTGGAACAAGGCTTTGAGCACCTGCTGGAAGGGCAGCGGCAGACTTTGGACAGCTTTTGGCAGCGCAGCGACATCCAAATCGAAGGGAACCCCGCCGTCGAAAGCCGAACCGATGCCCTCCAGCAGGCCATTCGCTTTAGTTTGTTTCACATCCTCCAGGCCACCAGCCGCACAGACGGCTTAGGGTTACCTGCCAAAGGACTCACCGGGCAGGGCTACGAAGGCCACTACTTTTGGGACACCGAAATCTACGTTCTGCCGTTTTTAAGCTATACCAACCCCCGGCTGGCCAAAAATCTGCTGAACTTTCGCTACAGCCTGCTCGATAAAGCCCGTCAGCGGGCGCGAGCAGTGAACCAAAAGGGAGCACTTTTCCCCTGGCGAACTATTAACGGTGAAGAAGCCTCTGCCTACTATGCCGCTGGTACCGCCCAATATCACATCAATGCCGACATTGTGTATGGCCTCAGGCAATATGTAGAAACCACTGGGGACGAAGCCTTTCTCTACAGCAAGGGTGTAGAAATTCTGATCGAGACGGCTCGCCTGTGGTACGACCTGGGCTTCTTTTCGGAGCGGGCAGAGGGAAAGTTCTGCATTCATGGCGTGACTGGCCCCGACGAGTACAACGCTGTTGTCAACGACAATTTGTACACCAATCTCATGGCCCGAGAGAATTTGCGCTATGCGCTTTCTACCCTTGAGCAGTTGCAAAAGGAACAGCCCGAGCGCTTTGATGACTTGGCTCGCGACACTGAGCTATCTCCTTTAGAAATGGCCGGGTGGCAGCAGGCAGCAGACCGAATGCACGTGCCTTTTGATGAGCGGCTGAAAATTCACCTTCAGCACGATGGTTTCTTGGATGAGAAAGTGTGGGATTTTGAAAATACGCCCCCCGATAAGTATCCGTTGCTGCTGCACTTTCACCCGCTGTTTATCTATCGTCATCAGGTGATTAAGCAGGCCGATCTGGTACTAGCGATGTTTCTGCTGGGCGATGAGTTTTCGCTAGCGCAAAAGCAGCGTAACTTCAAGTATTACGACGCGCTCACAACGGGAGATTCTTCTTTATCGGTCTGTATTCAAAGTATCGTAGCTTCAGAGATTGGCGATGTTGGAAAGGCTTTTACCTATGCCACTTACGCCATCATTATGGACTTGGGAAATTTGTCGGGAAATGTCAAAGATGGCTGTCATATTGCTTCGATGGGCGGAAGCTGGATGGTGATGGTTTATGGCTTTGGCGGACTGCGCGACTATGGTGGCGAAATCTCTTTTAACCCCCGGTTGCCGGAAGAGTTAAACCAGCTACGGTTTTCTGTCACTATTCGCGGCCAATTGCTGAGCGTGGAGATTCAGCGCCGTCTGGTTACCTATTTGCTGAAGGAGGGCAACGAGCTGGCGATTAAACACCAGGATAAGGATATTTGCTTGACTGTCGGCGTGCCGGTGTCTGCCGCCTTCGAGCCGACGCCTTTTTAGAATCCAGCGCTAGAAGATTAGAATTGGGAAATACTTCACTTCCTTGTCCATGCTCTCCACCATTCAAAGCATCGCTACCAGGCTAGCGCCCCGACTGATCGAAATCCGCCGCCATATTCACTCTCATCCCGAACTGAGCGGTCAGGAGTACCAAACTGCCGCCTATGTCTCCGGGGTGCTCTCCTCCTATGGTTTTCAGGTGCAGGAAATGGTCGGTAAGACCGGTGTGGTCGCTGAGCTGAAAGGTCAGGCCGCTCCGGATGCTAATATCCTGGCCATTCGCGCTGATATGGACGCGCTGCCGATCCTGGAAAAAACCGATCTCCCCTTTGTCTCCAAGAGCCCTGGCATTATGCATGCCTGCGGTCACGATGCCCATACGGCGGTAGGATTGGGGACTGCAATGGTTTTAGCGGAGCTGATCCAGGCGACCGATCAGCCCTTCCCCAGCACGACTCGATTTCTTTTTCAACCGGCTGAAGAGACGGCTCAGGGCTCAAAGTGGATGATTGCCGATGGGGTAATGCAGGACGTTGCGGCCATCTTGAGTTTGCATGTTTTTCCCAGTATTCCTTCGGGCGTGATTGGCCTGCGTCAGGGGGCGCTCACTGCCGCTGCCGACGATCTTGAGATTGTGATCTTTGGCGAATCGGGTCATGGGGCTCGCCCTCACGAAGCCATTGACGCGATTTGGATTGCGGCTCAGGTGGTGACTCAGCTTCAGCAGGCGATGAGTCGCACGCTCAATCCGCTGCATCCTGCTGTCATTACAATCGGCCAAATTTCGGGTGGCCGTGCGCCTAATGTGATCGCCGACCAGGTGCGGCTGACGGGTACCGTGCGATCGCTCCACGCTGACACCCACGCCCTCCTACCCGGCTGGATAGAGCAAATTGTCACCGATACCTGCCGGTTGCACAAAGCGACCTGTACGGTCAACTACACTCGCGGCTGCAACTCCGTCCGTAACAACCCGGAT
>JBBQAC010000067.1:0-17447 GCA_038315915.1 Phormidesmidales cyanobacterium | reverse complement strand
CCCACCCGCACTCTTTTCCAACATCCCCAGCACCCCTATACCGCTAAACTCATCGCCGCTACTCCCGAACCGCACAAAGGTTTCGACGACCTCATCCCCATCCTCGGTAACCTACCAGACCTGCGCCGCACCGATCTTCCTCCTTGCCGGTTTATCAGCAGATGCGATCGCGTTACCGAAAGCTGTCACCAACAGCCCCTGCTTATGCAACAGATTACCGACTCGCATCAGGTTAGCTGCTGGCACCCGCTAGGGGAAAACAGTGAAGTATGACAATGAAGTATGAACGCTGAGCGATAAATAAAATTCCCCTCTCCCCTTCTCCTCATGCCTCTTCTCCAAGTCAACAACCTTACCAAACACTTTCCTATCTCCGCCACCGTTCCCTCCTGGCTCCCCGGCAAACGCGCCGCCCCAGCTCAACATCTTCACGCCGTAGATGGCATCGATCTCACCATTCATCCGGGCGAAAGCGTCGGACTCGTAGGCGAATCTGGCTGTGGAAAGTCTACCCTGATTCGTTTGATCTCCCGGCTACTGGAGCCTACCGCAGGCGATATCGTTTTCGACAACACCCCAATTGGTAAGATACCCGTCGGCATGTTTGCCCGTAGTCCCTACCGGGCCGATCTTCAAATGGTCTTTCAAGATCCTAGCGATAGCCTCAACCCTCGCTTCACCGCCTTTGATACCATTACCGAACCGATCCGGCGACTCGGCTCAGACGGCAGCGAGAAAACCCGACAGAGCCTGAACCGTAGAGCCGCTGAACTTGCTCGGCAGGTCGGTCTGCCCCCCGAACTGCTCAGCCGCTTTCCTCATCAGCTATCGGGCGGGCAAAAAGCGCGGGTCGGGATTGCCAGAGCGATCGCCCTCAACCCCAAACTCCTCATCCTAGACGAACCCACTTCCGCGCTTGATGTCTCCGTTCAGGCGGTGATTTTACACCTGCTCGCTGAGCTGAAGCAACAGCTTAATATGAGTTATTTGTTTATTTCTCACGATCTCAATGTGGTGAGACTGCTGTGCGATCGCATTCTCGTCATGTACCTCGGCAAACTCGTTGAAACCGGCCCCACAGATGCCATTTTCAACCGACCCAGCCACCCATACACTCAGGCGTTAGTCTCCGCCATTCCCACCTTCACCCCTCACGATATCCCCCCAACCGAAAGGCTGGTTGGAGAACCCCGCAGCCCCATTAACCCTTCTCTTCACGTTTGCAGACTGTATGGCCGCTGCCCCAAAGGAGACGATCTTTGTTTGCAAATCCAATCCATCCTTCAGCCTATAAGTGATAATCATCAGGTTGCCTGCCACTATGCCGAAGGCCTTTAAATGACGCCTCCCGATGCTTCCTCCAAATCGCTTTCAGGTCTCATCCTTGTTCTCCTTAGTGCAGTCGGCCTTGCCGCTCAAAATGTCACCTCTCGAATTTTCTTTGTCCCCAGCCTGATATTTGGCCAGATCACCTTCGGCGGCTTTATCTCCCCTCAGCTAGCGAATGTTGTGCTTATTCTGGCTATTCGCATGGCGATGATGGCGATTTTACTGGCAGTCGTTTCCCCGTGGCTGTATCCCAATACGTTTACCGCGCTCCGTCAGCTACCCAAATTTCCTCGCCTGCTGCGGTATGTGGTGGGTAGTTCGCTCTGTTTGTTCATCGGGCTCACCTGCCTGTATACGGCGCTGAGTCAGATAGCGACGGGGGTGGCGATCGCTATCTTCTTCATTTACCCGGCCATCACTGTTCTGCTCGCCTGGAAACTCTTCCGTCAGCGCCTTCCTCGCTACAAACTTGGGCTGATGGTGATTATTCTGATCGGGGTAATGCTGACAACGGTGACCTCAGGCTCCGGCAATACAAACAACCTCCTATTAGGCAGTCTCAGCGCGGTCGGTGCTGGTCTCAGCTTCGGGATTTACGGTATTTTCGCAGAAGTTTGTCTTCAGAACCAATCTTCTCACCCTGCGCTTCACCCGGTTCCCTTTTCTTTAAGCACTTTCATCGGCGTGTCTGGTTTGGCCAGTCTCACACTACCTTTACTGCCATTGATTGAAGTGGCCCCATCATCCTGGAGCACCCTGCTGGCAATGACGCTATTCTCGGCAGCGCTCACACTTTTTGCCTACATTCTCAACAACTTTGGTATCCGCTACATTGGCGCATCGCTGACTGGGCTGATCAGCGCCAGTGCCCCGGCTCTAACGGCTTTGTTCGCTCGCGTTACGCTCCAAGAGGCTCTCCAGCCCCCGCAGATACTCGGTATTGGCTTAGTTACCGTTGGTGTGGCTGCTTTGAGTGCGAAGGTGAATGGGCGATCGCCCGGTTAGCGCAACTATGAAAATTGGTTTTTCGCCATATTTGTCAGAACGTTTGCTGAACAGGCTTCAACAGTTTCTTATCATAGTCTGAGTAGTTGCCTCGGGTCACTGATTTTGAACCGCGCCTCACGATTGAATGATAAAACTCGATGCGGATAGTAGTGAGGTGGCAAGACTGGTACTTTCACCCAAGAGTGTGGCAAACTGTGCGCCACTTCCAAAACCTGCTGCTGCGCCGTTTTGGTTATAAAACAAACCACCACTGCTCGTGTTGTAAACAATCCGAGCCGCACTGGTCGCCGCCGCCGTGTTCGAACTGACAATCGCAAAATCTGAGGGCTTACTAAACCCATTACCCGCCTGACTTGCGATCGCTGTAAAAGTCGTTTTATCCAAGACGATTTTATCGGCTAGCATTTCAAAATCAAAAATTGTATCAATTCCCACGGCTGCCGAAGTAAAGGCCGCATTCGTATCGTAAACAAAGCGATCGCTCCCCGTGCCCCCCAGCAACACGTCAAAACCACTGCCCCCATTCAACCGATCATTGCCACTTCCCCCAATCAGCGTATCGTTTCCGGCCAATCCAGAGAGAAAATCATTGCCCCCCAAACCATTGAGAAAATCATCATTGGCAGAACCCTTTAAGGTATCGTTATTCGCTGTTCCTAAATCAGCTTTCGCTATGGCTAACCGGGCGATATCACTATTCGAAGAGGCGCTATTACTGTTGTCTGTCAAAGCAAGCAAGTTGGCTGTTGTGTAAGGGTTGTAGGGTAGCCCCGAGGCAGTACTATTAAAGGTACTGTAATCCTGCAAAGCGCCCTGAAGCACCACTGTGCCATTTGCCGACAAATAGTAGCGATCGCCCAGTACTAAAACTGTATAATCTGTCCAGTTTTGAGTTGAGAGAAAGGCCCGTTCTGTGGGGCTATGGGTAAAGAGCATCGAGCTGTCCTTACCCTGTTGCGCCCAGATCTCATTTGTCCAAAAACCCAATTCAATGCCCTTGCGATCACTACTGATAGCGGTAAGCGACAACCCAGCGCGATCCGCAATGCCATCCCCATTGCGATCGCTGCCATTGTGATTTTCGCTATTCAGCCTCAGCCGCAGACTTAACTGGTAGCCCGTTGCCCGGTTAAGTACCGGAAACGCAGCATTTACCAAGGTCGGAACCGATGCACGGTAGTTACTATATCCACCGCTACCCTGCTGTCCAAACAGTGAAGTATTGAGATTTGTGAACCCAGACTTCTGAGTCTGTTGGATGCCGCCGACCCCCGCGTAGGCTAACCAGTTTTGCTGGTTGGGTGTACTGTTTAACAACCCATCATACAGAAGTGTCCGGCTCACGGGTGTTGTCTCCTTCAGAGAATATCAGGCAATAGAGCTAACCGAATTGCTTGATTATAAGAATGGGAGTACGTTTATCCATCAATCATTCTTGAAATAATACATAATCTTTATGAAAATTTGGGACGCCTAGCCGGAGAATCCCTTCGTCCCGTATTCACGACCGCTATAGGGGTTTGAATCTGAGCCGGGATGATAGCAATTCATTAAAACTGGGGAGCCCACCAGTTCCATTTGCCCATCAGCTTCATGCTGGCCGGAACCAGGATAATGCGGATGAGGGTAGTGTCAATAGCAATGGCGATCGCAATACCCAAACCGAGTGCCTTCACAAAAATCAAGCTGGTAAAGGCAAAGGCACTCGTCACAATAATCACTAGCAAAGCGGCACTGGTAATGAGCTGACCAGTCTGTTCCAGTCCTATGATGACGCTGGCCGTGTTGTTTTTATTCGGACTCTCTCCATTGTGTTTCAAGCCGTCATAGGTTTCCTTAATCCGCGTCAGGAGAAAGACTTCGTAGTCCATACTGAGGCCAAACAAAACACAAAAAAGCACAACCGGCAGCAAAATATCTATGTAGCCAACCGGCTCGAAGTTGAGAAGATGTTGAAAATGTCCTTCCTGGAAAATAAAAACCAACGCACCGAAGGATGCCCCCATAGAGAGCAGATTCATGATGATGGCTTTAATGGGTAGTATGAGCGATCTCAACAACAAACTAAGCGTTATAAAAGTTGCAACCATAATTAGACTCACCACCAGGGGTAATCGGCGTCTAATCGCCGCGATTACGTCTAGTTCGCTGGCAGTTTGTCCGGCTACCTGGATGTTTAAACCTGCTAATTTTGCGCCGCGAAAGTCCTGGACTAGCTTTCGAGTAGCCTCAGATTGCTGGTCGGTTTTGCTTTTAACAACGACTAATGTTGTTTTCTGACTGGTGAGCCGATCAAATGCGGCAGCAATTTGAGGCAGCGGAATCTGGTTTGGATTAGCGTACAGCTGCTGATAGTTTTGCAGGGTCAGAGTGGGATCGAGATTGACGATGCTTTGCACGCTGCCCACTCGCGGATCTTGCTGTAGGCCATCAACAAAGTTGTATAAAGTGGCTACATGCTCGGCAGAAAAGAGCGGTTCATTCGCAGCGCGAGGTTGAATTGCCAGCAAAATAGGCGCTGTTTCACCTGGGCCAAATGCCTGCTTTATCTGGTCTACACCTTCTCTAGCCGGTGTAGAAACGGGCAGGATGTCGGCGTCGCCTACACCGAATTTAGCAGAGAAGAAAGGCGCAGTGAGTCCGGCAACAACCAGCAAGATAAGCAGCGCAAAAAGGACGCTACGGCGGATGACAGCGCGAGCCACTTTGCCCCAGAATTTCTGTTGTTTGTTACCTACTGAGAAGAGGCTACCGTAATGAATGCCATGACCAATCACGCTAAGTAAAGCAGGCAATAAGGTCAGGGCAGTGAGGACGGATAGAGAGACGACAATTGCGCCAGCAATGCCGAGAGATTGGAGCAGGCGAACAGGAAAGAGAATGAGCCCAAAGAGACTGATGCAGACGGTGATACCAGAGAAGAAAATGGCACGTCCAGCGGTATCTGAGGTGATGCTGATGGCCTGCTCTACAGAGTGAGTGGCCAGCTCTTTTTGAAAGCGATTAACGACCAGCAAGGCGTAATCAACGCCAAGCCCAAGCCCAAGCATACTGGTGAGGTTAAGCGCAAAGACAGAAACGCTGAGCCGTTGGGCAATCAGGTAAAGTAGTCCCAGCGTAACAGAAACAGTCACGACGCCCATGGCGATTGGCATCGTAGCGGCCACGACTGATCCAAACACGAGTACCAGGACGACTAAAGTGATGGGGAGAACAGCCAGTTCTACTCTGCGCAAGTCGGCTTTGCTGACGCGCTGGACGGCCCGATCAACAGCAGGCTTGCCAGTCAGGTAGGTATCTACGTTTTGAATAGGGCGATCTGCGATGAGTTGCTCTATCTGCTCAAGAGTATCAGTGCTCGGTGACTTTAAACCGATAATGCCATATTGGGTTTGGCCATCGGCGCTGATGTACTCAGGATGTTCAGCCGGACGAGCGACCTCAATGACATCGGATCTATCACTAATGGAGTCAAGCGTGGCCTCTATCTCTTTTGACGCAGCAGATATGTCCAAGTCTGGTGCTTGTTTAAAAACGATAGTCAGTGCATCTGGATTGATGTCAAATGCTTGTAGTATAAGCTGTTCAGTTCGGTTGGCTTCGCCGGTCTCATCGGCAACTTTAACTTCTTGTAGTGCGTTTTCCAAACGAGGTGCTGCGGCCAGACTAATCATAGTAATGACTGCCCAAACGATAAGCGTCCGGATCCGGTAGCGATAGAGGTGAGTCCCTAGCTTGGCGAAAATGGACTTGGAATCGACGGTGGATGGAGATACTTTTTTATCAGTCAAAGTAGGTAGGCTATTCCTATTACAATATTCCAGACAAAGGAGGCTATGAGGGTGTCAGCAATCACAGAGAGCCCACCTGGATAGCTATGGAAACTATCATAAACCTCGTCTAAGCTGAAAAGTTGATATGCTCCGTGCTCAACTTAGATTTTGAAGAAAAAAGCTAAGTATTCTTCTGACGCCAGTTGAGTGGTGGAGATTCGCGCCTTCATATTTCAGCCTGGGCAAGACAGTCCTTTAAACTATAGCGCCCTGTTCTTCAGCTTCGTTTGGCGCTTCGGCTTCGGCTGGTTCTGCCGCAGGTTCCGGCTCGGGCACAGCAGGCTTTACCCCAAAGTTCAGCTTGCCTGACTTGCTAACATCGATCATCACAGTGCAGCCCTCGCTAAAGGTATTTTCTAGAATGAGGGTAGCAATTGGATTCTCTAGCTCGCGCTGAATGGCCCGCTTGAGCGGACGTGCGCCATAGGACGGGTCGTAACCGGCATCGGCTACGTGGTCGATGGCGGCTTCGGACATTTCCAGCGTGATTTTTTGGTCGGAGAGGAGTCGGTGGATGCGCTTGAGCTGAATGGTAATAATGCTGCGCAGCTCTTTTTTGCTGAGGGCGTGGAAGAGAATGAGATCGTCAATGCGGTTGAGAAATTCGGGGCGAAAGTGCGATCGCAATGCCGCCAACACCAACGTCTGCATCTCCTCATACTGCGAATCGTCCCCGGACACCTCAAGAATATGCTCGCTGCCGATGTTGCTGGTCATGACGATAACGGTGTTGCGAAAATCTACCGTGCGCCCCTGAGAGTCGGTAATACGGCCATCGTCTAACACCTGCAAGAGAATGTTGAATACATCCGCATGGGCTTTTTCGACTTCGTCGAGTAATACAACAGAGTAGGGACGCCGCCTGACCGCTTCAGAGAGCTGCCCGCCTTCTTCGTAGCCAACATAGCCAGGAGGTGCGCCGACCAGGCGAGAGACGGAGTTTTTCTCCATATATTCAGACATATCGAGCCGGATTAGCGCTTCTTCGGTATCGAACAAAAAGGCCGCAAGTGCTCTGGCCAGCTCGGTTTTACCCACACCCGTTGGCCCCATAAAGAGAAATGAGCCAATCGGTCTGCCGGGATCTTTCATGCCTGCGCGGGCTCGCCGAATTGCGGCGGATACGGCTGTTACCGCTTCCGACTGACCAATGATCCGCTCATGCAGATGGCTCTCTAATTGCAACAGCTTTTGCCGCTCAGATGCCATTAGCCGGTTGACGGGGATACCTGTCCATCGGGCCACAATTTCAGCAATGTCAGACTCAGTGACCTGCTCTCTGAGCATAGTCAAGCCTTTTGACTGCATCTCCTGTAGCTTTACGTCGTGTTCCTCTAGCTCTTTTTGAATGGCTTCCAAGCGGCCATACTTGAGCTGGGCGGCGCGTTCCAGGTCGTTTGCTCGCTCGGCCTGGTTCATTCGCAGGCGGGTGCGTTCCTCTTCTTCTTTGAGTTCGTTGATGGCGCTGAGCGTTTCTTTCTCGGAGTGCCACTGCTCGTCGAGTACTTTCTGTTCTTGTGAGAGACTTTCAATCTCTTTTTTCAGTCTGTTCAGGCGCTGGCGGGAGGTGCGGTTAGTCGATCCAGCCGCCTCTTCCCCTTCCAAGGAGAGTTTTTCCATCTCTAGCTGCATCAGCCGCCGGTCGATAATCTCTAAGTCTTCGGGCTTAGAGTCTATTTCCATTTTCAGCTTGGCGGCGGCTTCGTCGATGAGATCGATGGCTTTGTCGGGGAGGAAGCGATCGCTGATATACCGATCCGACAGTGTCGCCGCTGCCACCAGCGCCGAATCTAGAATAGTTACTCCGTGGTGCACCTCGTAGCGCTCCTTGAGCCCGCGCAGGATTGACACCGCATCTTCTACGCTGGGCTGGTCAACATACACCTGCTGAAACCGCCGTTCCAAAGCCGTATCTTTCTCGATGTACTTACGATACTCATCCAGCGTACTTGCGCCAATGCAGCGCAACCCACCCCGCGCCAGCATCGGCTTGAGCAAGTTGCTCGCATCGACATTGTTCTGCCCTGCTCCCGCGCCCACAACCGTGTGCAGTTCGTCAATGAACATCACGATCTGACCGCTGGATTCGGTCACTTCTTTGAGTACTGAGCGCAGCCGGTCTTCAAATTCGCCGCGATATTTGGCTCCGGCGATCAGGCTGCCGACATCGAGCGAAATTAAAGTGCGATTTTTCAGCGATTCGGGGACGTCGCCGTTGATGATGCGCTGGGCTAGGGCTTCGGCGATCGCAGTCTTCCCCACCCCCGGTTCACCAATCAGCACTGGATTGTTCTTCGTCCGCCGCGAGAGCACATGAATTACCCGGCGAATTTCCTCATCACGGCCAATCACCGGGTCGAGCCTGCCGCTGCGAGCTTCTTCAGTTAGGTCGCGGCCATATTTGTTCAAGGCCGGATACTCACTGTCGGCAACCGGCTCTGCTTTCTTTTCTTCGCCGCCGCGCACTGCCTGAATCGCCTTCATGATGTGAGACGTGTCCACATCAAAGCCGCGCAGCAGTCGCCTGCCGATGCGTTCATCCTCGACAAAGCCAATCAGCAAATGCTCGACTGAAATCAGCTCGTCTTGCAGGTTCAGCCGCGCCCCATCAGCCGCGTCCAACATGCGATCCAGGCTCTGGCCCAGGTACAAATTGTTATCGACAGCAACGCGCACCCGCGCCTGCCGCTTAGCAAACACCTCTAGCTCCTGCAAAATCTGCTCCGGGGAGAGGCCAGCCTTGCTAAAAATCGTGTCGGCCAGCCCTGCCTGCTCCAGCACCGCCAGCGTCACATGCTCCACCTCTAAGTACTGCTGCCGAAACCGGCGAGCGACGTCCTGGGCCTCAACGATGGCATCCCAGGCTTTGGCGGTAAATTTATCTGGATCGGTTGGCTGCATGAGGGGTGAAAGAAGGGAAAATGGGCGCGTAGGGCCGAGTTGAGCTGAGTAGTTCAGTATAGCAACGGAACGGTCGCTGAATTGTTGGCTGTGCCTTCACATTGAAAGCACCTCTATTTCAGAGCATTCCTATTAAAAATTAATCAGCTTAAATTTCATCACCCTCAACCGGCGGCACATCTGGAACTTTCGCTAACAGGGCATCGAATTTCGCGTAGTCGGCGTTTTGGGCGTGGCTTTGGAGCAGTTGCCGAGTTTTCTCAACGGCTATTTTGGCATCAATGGCCGATATCAACCACTGCTCTAAGGACATCTGGTTTTTACTGGCTAGTTTTTGAGCTTCCTCAATTAGTTCAGCCGGTAGCTCTAAGGGATATGCGCTCATCGACTTAGCTTCTCTACTAAATTGAACTTTTTGACGAACTCACCAGGGCTCAAGACGGCGATACCAAACTATAAAGCAGCAGGCAATCGGATTGTTGGGTTGCGCGGGGCTTGACCCAACTACGTTCGGCCTTCGATTAGCTCGATTTTGTAGCCGTCGGGATCTTCGACAAAGGCGATCACGGTGGTGCCATGCTTCATTGGCCCTGGCTCGCGAGATACTTTGCCGCCCCGCTGCCGGATCGCTTCACAGGTTGCGTAGATGTCATCAACCCCTAAGGCAATATGGCCGTACCCGTTGCCCAGGTCGTAGCTGTTGGTCTCCCAGTTGTGGGTGAGTTCTAGCACGGTGTGGTCAGACTCGTCACCATAGCCGACAAAGGCATTTGTGAACTTACCGCCGGGGTAGTCTTTCTGCCGAAGGCGTTTCATCCCCAGCACCTCGCAGTAAAAGTCTAAAGATTTCTCTAAATTCCCGACTCTGAGCATGGTGTGTAGCAAGCGCATTGTATTGATCCTCTCGTTGTGCCTTATTATTTTGACGGAAAGCGAACGTTCTTTACCGATCTATAGCAGGCGCAGCGAATGATTGATTCCCTCGATACGGCAATTGAAGATATTCAGGCGAGAGAGATTCTCGATTCTCGGGGTAGGCCCACGATTGAGGCTGAAGTGTACCTGACAAATGGGTCTGCGGGCATGGCGCAGGTGCCGAGCGGCGCTTCTACCGGGAGCTTTGAGGCGCATGAGCTGCGCGATGGGGATAATGCTCGCTACAGCGGCAAAGGTGTGCTCAAAGCGGTAGAAAATGTTAACGACGCGATCGCCCGTGAACTGATTGGCATGGACGCCTTCAGCCAAATTGAAATCGACCAGACCATGATCGCCCTCGACGGCACTCCCAATAAGAAAAACCTGGGCGCTAACGCCATTCTAGCGGTCTCCCTGGCCACTGCGAAGGCAGCAGCTCAGGCTTCGGAAATGCCCCTGTATCGCTACCTGGGCGGGCCGTTGGCAAATGTACTGCCGGTGCCGATGATGAACGTGATCAACGGCGGCGAGCACGCCAGCAATAACGTTGACATTCAAGAATTCATGATTATGCCCGTCGGGGCCAGCACCTTTCGCGAGGCGCTGCGCTGGGGAGCTGAAATTTTTGCGCAGCTCAGCAAAGTGCTCGATAAAAAAGGCTTACTCACCGGCGTCGGTGACGAGGGCGGTTTTGCCCCCAACCTGGGCTCCAATCAGGAAGCGCTCGACCTGCTCATGTCCGCAATTTCTGAAGCGGGCTACACCCCTGGCGAGCAGGTGGCCCTGGCTTTGGACGTGGCCGCTAGCGAAATGTACAAGGACGGCCAGTACATTTACGACGGTACCGCGCACTCCCCGACGGAAATGATCGACTACCTGGAGAGCTTGGCCAGTAACTATCCCATCGTCTCAATTGAAGACGGTCTGCACGAAGAGGATTGGGCTAGCTGGAAAATGTTAACCGAGCGCATCGGCAGTAAAGTGCAGCTCGTGGGGGACGATCTTTTTGTGACCAATCCTACTCGCCTGCAAAAGGGAATCGAGCAAGCTTCAGCTAACTCTTTGCTGGTCAAGCTCAATCAAATTGGCACGCTGACTGAAACGCTACAGGCAATTGACCTGGCTAAGCGCAACCAGTTTACCTGCGTGATTAGCCATCGCTCAGGCGAAACCGAAGATACTACCATTGCTGACCTGGCAGTGGCGACCCGGGCCGGTCAAATCAAAACTGGCTCGCTTTGCCGGAGTGAGCGGGTGGCCAAGTACAACCAGCTCCTGCGAATTGAAGATGAGCTAGGCGTTCAGGCAGTGTATGCGGGCACCATTGGCCTGGGGCCGAAGCGATAGAGGCGCGCTGAAGCTTTTCGCGATTTCTGTAAAAAAGCCACTCTTCAATCTGACAAAAGACCGTTCCGGGCAGAACATCGCCTGGAACGGTCTTTCTGTGAGAGAGTCTTAGGGACGGATCTTGACGTGAAAAGCTAGCAGAAAGAACGCTCTGGTTCGTCAAAATCCCGCTGTTTCTCAAGTCGATAAAACAATGATTATACGCTCCAGAAAGATTAGAACTTCAATATTATTCTCGTTAGGCTTTGCTTTAGTCAGTGCTCAAACAGCCAGGGCACAGGAGCTGGTTTCAGGTAGCGTCCTCGGGCTGGAGCTTAGCGGTGACCGTTGCAATATTACGCTCGTCGATGAAGCGGGTCAGTCCCTCACAGGGGTGACTGAGGCTGAACGCTGCGAACAAACTTTAGTCGGTAGTGAAATCCGATTCACCCACAAAATTGACCTGGTAGAAGTGATACCGCCGCCAGCGATCGCGACTGTGTCGAGTTTGGTTGCGGGCGATCGCGCCTGCTACGTAGACTTGGTCGATGCCGATGGCAAAAAGACGACTCAGTTTGCCCATTTTGAGATCTGCGAACAAGATATTCTCGGGGCGCAAGTTCAGCTTGTTTACGAAACCAGCAATATTCTGGCTTTCTCCTGTCAGGGTGATATCGACTGCGGCAGGTCTGATTCGGCAACCTTGATTGCTCAAGCCGATGTAATTAGCAGACCGCCCGCGCCTTCTCTGCCACCTATCGGCAGTTTGCCAGACGGCAACTACCGCTACTGGAACGGTTCGAGCAATAATGCGATTGTCTCTGACCAGGAACTGCTGTCACAGGGCGGGGTTACTTTTCTCTTTAGCAAACGGGGCAGCAACATCACCGGCATATTTGGCTATGTGGACGGCGAAGCGCTGTGCGTCCAGGGCCAAGTGAACGACAATACCGTGACTGGTATCTCGGTTCAAAACTTAAGCGGTGCCCGTGTTCTCAGCAGTGGGGAAACCTTCGCTAACTTCGGGGCGAGCGATCGCCTGAAAGTCCGCCGAGGCAGGCAGCTCGACCCGCAGACCGTGCGCTACAGCAGTACGCTGCTCACTCTCGAAGGCATGAAGCGAATTAACGCCGGATCAGTGCTTCCTCCCGGCAGATGCTAAATTCTCACCGATTTTTGAAGGGCTGATAACCCACTACAGCCCATCATCCAATGTAAATAACTGCTCGAACAGGTCATCGACAGAGGCTTTCTCGGGCAGTTCTGGCTGCGAGCTAGCAGTCAATAAGTCCGGCAAGGTCGCTTGCGGTTGACTGGCTGCTTCTCGCAAATTGTCTTTGGATTCGTGGATGCTGTAGATATAGTCATGATCGTAGTGAATAGCATTGGGATGTCGCAGCACGGAGAATCCTAGGTCGATAATTTTATCGGCGCTAAAGGCTTCAATAATCAGATTGATCATGCGCTGAGGATGAATTTGGGGCTGCTTGACAAAATACTCTCGGCGGGCAAAAAAGTTATTTTCGTCCTTAGGGGTGACAATGCTGTGCCGCTTATGCGCATCTTGCACAGGGCGAATATACTCCCGAGTAAAATCGTCCTGGTTGGGCTGTAAGTGGTACAGCCGTTCGTGCTGCTCCCAACTCATGGAAAAGAACAGCTTCAAAATTTCAAATCCCAAAATATAGCTCAGCACGCTGCTGTGTTCTTGAGCGCTGCCCATCAGCATCAGCGCTGTTTCCAGATACAGATCAGGCCGCTGCCGCGCGTCTTGAACAGAATGCACATATACCTGACGGATGTATTTTCTAACGGTTTCATCGTCGATGGCGGCTTCACTGCGAAAGCGAGTCAAGTGTTCATTGACTCGCTGGCGAGTGTCGGCGTCGTCTACAATGCGCGACAGCAGACCTTCGGCGGTGTAGGCATCTAAAAACTCGGCCTGCTGAACAGAAGGCGTGGCGCAAACCAAATGACACAGCGACAGAACATAGCGGCGCTGCTGCCAGGGGAGCGTTGTGAGCCAGTCTCGGGCCTCGGGCGGCAGGCTAGAAAAACCGGGAATAGTGCTGTTGAGATCGAGAGTCACAGGGGTAGGGTGCGATCGCACAAAAAGCGTCGTCTTTAGTTTGCCCAGCTTCAAAGCCTGAATCTGAAAGCAATTCCCTAAGAAAAACTAAGTGGATATTTGCTTGAGAAAATGCGCATACTTTTCAACCGGAATCCCCGCCTTTGCCGACAGCATAACGGCAACTTGTTCGGTTTGAAGGGTGCTGAAAAAATGCTGTAGCTGATCGTCAGAGAGCGGCACTGGCTGCCAGTAATCATGGCTGAGGGGCACTGCCTGACAATAGTGACCAGCGTCTTGCTTCAATATTTGGCTGACATAGGTTCCATACAGAACATACTCGGAGAAGTGCCAGGTGTTACCCACTGTCTCGAACCAGCTACGATTCGAGACATTTTCAATATGCTGGCACAGGCTAACGACGTTGCTGCGCTTCCAGGTAATGAGATTGCCAATGTAGTCAGGGATAGCGCTATCAATACTCGCTGTCCCTAACAGTTTGGCTGAGCTTTGATGCCACTTGTAGTGAATTTTCTTCTGCAAGTCATTGCCTTTTTGTTGCGGTATAGCCTGAGCTTTTCGTTGCGAAGCAGGCTTTGCAAGTCAAAAGGTCGGACAAAGACAACATCAGAATCTACAAATACAATGTTTTCTTCACTGACAGACCGGGCTATCTCTAGCTTGACGAGCTGCTGGAGAAACCAATTTCGAATGGGGATTGTCTTAAAGCTGAGCCAGATTTTATTGGATAGGGGCAATCGCCTCAACCTCAGGGGCACAACATCTTCTACCGTTAGAACTTCTGTCTCCGGGCCTGCTAGCGGCGTAAATCGCGCAAAATCTCTGCGATCTACAATTAAATAATGCTTGTACGGAGGCTTTACAAACGTCTGGATACTCTCGCACAGCAGACGACAACGATCTAAGTCGGGAAAATAGCTCGGCGTAATGATAGCGAAGGGAGACTGCTGCATATACTCTTGTGATGATCACTCTTTGAGAGCATACCCAGTTAATTCAATTTGGGGGCTCTCTCGACCAGCCTAATATCAGCAGAATCAGCATCTCCACAAGCGTATGCTGCGTCCAGCTATCCCATACTGTATCTCTCTTCTGCAAAAGGCTCGCCGCGCTGATGATAGCCGTTACGCTCCCAGAAACCCAGTTCTATTTTCGGTAAAAACTCTAATCCATTGATCCACTTGGCGCTTTTCCAGGCATACAAATGGGGAACCACCAGCCGCATAGGGCCACCATGCTCAGCAGGCAAGGGCTCACCAAAAAGCGTATGGGCAAAGAAATTCTCCTCTCGGGCAAAATCTTCTAGAGAAATGTTAGTGGTGTAGTCTCCATAGCAATGTTCCATGACGTGGAGAGCGGCAGGGTCTATATCAATGTCCTTCAGAAAATCGGTCACTTTGACACCGCGCCATTTGACATCGAGCTTGCTCCAGGTTGTCACGCAGTGAAAGTCAGCCGTAAATTCGCTCTGCGGCAGGTTCATGAAATCCTGCCAGGAAAACGTTTTAGCGCCAGCCAAGCCAGAGACCGTAAACTGCCAGTCATCTGTACTAATTTTAGGGGTATCGCCGTAGGTGAGCACCGGGAAGCCTTTGGCTAAGTGCTGTCCGGGCGGAACACGATCAGCGAGGTCAGCGCTAGGCTTTTCAAAAAACTTCATAGCGAAGTACGAAAAGGGACAAGTCTATTATGGGATAGTTTCGAAAAACTGACCGCCCCAAAGCTTTGCAGCGCGTTCTGCTGGCCCTACAGCAACCCGCGATAGCGAATAAATATTAAAATAGCAGCCCACGACCCCAGCGCAACTTTGATCGCCACTAGAATATTGAGCAAGGGAATCCAGCCGCCGCTAAGCAGCGTACCCAGCTCCCGGTGAGGCAACTCCAGTCCGAGCAAGCTCAGCACGGCTAGCACGATAAAAACGAGCACCGAAACCTTTTCCCAGGTTGCCGCATGCCAGCGCCGGTAAACTGCCTCCATCCAGGTTGAGGAGGCGGTGATGGCTACCAGCCCGATGGCGGTACCTCCGGCGACCCCGGCGGCGAACCCGCCGCCGGGACTCAGGTGGCCTCGAATCGCTAGCTCAATGCTGACTAAAGCCGCAATGGTCGCGCCGAGCCGGGCTAATACGACTGAGGGGTGATCGGTAAACTGGTAAACGGTACTCACCGGCTGCTCATCGGTCATGAGAAAACGCACGCCCATGATCGCAATTGAAAAAACAACCACTTCAAAAATGGTGTCGTAAAGCCGATTTCTAAAGATGATGCCGGAAACTGCGTTGGGCACGCCGCTCTCTTGGACAACGCTCTCCACAATGGCCAGTTCGCCTAAATCGACACCCAGGTTGGGAAAAATCAGCATTTTAATATACAGCGAGATGCCTGCTGCAATATAAATCCATTTCATAGTGGGTCTTCAATAGGAGTATGCGGTTCGGATTGAGGGGTGACAGGCAGGCTACGCTGAGGTGAATGAAAGTAGGTGAGACTGGTAATAGGCGGTAGCTCTGCCTGCAAAATACGATAGAGGCGCTGAACACGAACTATCAAAGCGTCTGGCGACTCGTCTGAGAGCCCATAGGCAGCGTGAATTTGCTTGGTTGCTAAAGCTGTTCTCAGGGCTAAAGGGTCGGGGTAAGTCGCCAGTTCGATCCGCATGTAGTGCTGGTTCAAGACTTGAGCTAAGGCTGAGTGCAGTTTTTCTGGAAGCTCTCTATGCGCTGCTGGTAGCGATAGACTTTGAGCATTTAGCGGGCTTGACGCCGGGCCGATCACGCCTATTCGCATACTCATGGAGGAGCGAACGGCTACCGCATACAGGGTAATAGAGAGCATGGTGCCCACGAGTGCTTCGGTTAAGGCAACATCTGCTGCGCCAAAGAGGGCGTAAACCATCGCGGCGATCGCCCCCAAAATCCCCCGAATCACCAGCGCGTGATAAGGATTCTTTTGCAGCACCAGCAGTCCCGCCGTCAGCGGCAGCAGCGCCGTAATTATCAGTACATAAAAGTCGTCAGTCATGTTGTCCCCTCCCGCTCGAACAGTAGGCCAGCACGTATCCGAGCACCGTATTCCAAATTGCTAGAGAGATCAGCGCCAGCAGCAGCAGCGGCCATTCCTGAGGGATTTTCAGCAGCAGCCCGACTACAATCGCCATTGAGCCGAGGGTATCGGCTACTGATAGGCTGTGTAGCTTGAACAAGACGGAGCGATGGCCGACCAGTGGCCAGGTTCCCCAAAACCAAAAGACAATACCCACCCCAAAACAGAGACTACTCAAGAGATTAATCATAAATTTAGCTATCCCTCCAGGTTCATGCGTCGCAGAATATGAGCCAATAACATCAACGAAGCATTGCCCACGCTCAAAATCAGGACGCCGACCAGCCCGATCATCCAGTCATCTCGCAGCACAGAAATCACCAGAATCATGATGGATGTTTTGGTCGAGATACTCGCAAAAGCCAGCATCTTTTGCCAAATGTCTTCATCCTGACAGGCTTCGTAAAGCGGAATCAGGAGCACCGCAATCATCGCCATCAGTAGCCAATTCATGACCGCCGCCTCCTGCGTCTGACCCAGTGGACTTCATGCCAGCCTTCCTCATGATGCTTAACTACGATGGTTTTGGGCGTAAAGGTGATGAGGAAAATATCTAAAAAGATCAGGCCCGGCGTCCGTCTAGGGTGGCCCGGCTCCAAGGTGATTTCTTCTTGAGAGTGCGGATGCAGGATCATTTCAAAGGCTTCAAAATACGCTTTGGGAATGGCGACAACAATCTCCCACAGGATTTGCAGCCAGTCTTTGATCACGGCTGGCGCGATGTAGGAGCGTGGGCCAAATTTGGGCAGCAGTAGCGCGATCGCTACGCCTATTGCAATATTTGCCCAGCTCAGGTCAGCAGTGAGCAAAAACCAAATCGTCAGCCGCAGCAACAAGTCCCGGTAGCCAATCATGTAATCACCGCCCAAAACAATAGCGTCAGCATCAGACTCATCGCTCCGATCAGATGGTCAAACTGCTCTGCCACACGAGGGAGCTTGA
>JBBQAC010000231.1:0-7263 GCA_038315915.1 Phormidesmidales cyanobacterium | reverse complement strand
TCGCGATCGCGGCCAAAAAGAAGCGCGCCTTCCAGCAGAAGCGCGTCAAAAAGTTGCTCTCCCGGTGCTTCATCCAACCGCTGAATAATCTACAGATGTAAATACAACGACCATGAATATTTTGATGCTCTCGGCGACGTTCCCCTACCCGCCGACCAGAGGGGGCACCTCGGTGAGAACGTTCAACCTGCTCAAGTATCTCAAGCAGCAAAATCATCAGATAGCGCTGGCCACGCTACGTTCGGGAGATGTGACAGACGATGAAGTTTCGGCTTTGAAAGACTGGGTCGACAGTTTGGCAGTGTTTTCTCGCTCTGGTGACAGCGAGCAGACTGCTGGGTTTTTGGGCAAGGGGAAACGTCTGGCAAACTTTGCGATCAGCGGTGTGCCGCCGAGTGTGATGGCAACTCGTTCGCCTGAAATGCAGACCTGGGTAACTGCGCAAATTGTCAGTGAAAAATTCGATGCAATTACCTGTGAGCACAGCGTTAACGAGGTGTATGTACCAGCCGATATCGGACGCTACATTCCTAAGTCGGTCGTCAACATTCACAGCTCTGTGTATGGTACCTGCCTGCATCAGCTAGCGGGCGGGACGGCTGAGAATCCCGGGCGCGATCGCCTCACCCTCCCCTTACTCAAACGCTACGAACAGCGCTACTGCCAAAAGTTTTCGCACTTAGTCGTAACCACCGCTGAAGATAAAAAGCAGATGGCAGCGCTGAGCGGTAAACCAGAGATTTCTGTGATTCCTAACGGAGTAGATCTCGATATGTTTCCGCCTCGCCCTCAAGATCCGGGCGGTCATACCTTAGTCTTTATCGGAGCGATGGACAATTTGCCGAATATCGACTCGGTCACTTTTTTGGCCAGAGAGATTCTGCCGCTAGTGCGTCAGCGCTACCCGCAGGTGACGATATCGCTGGTGGGTGCAAGACCGACACCCGCAGTAAAGGCGCTGGGAGAATTGCCGAACGTGACGGTCACTGGCAAGGTACCGGCGATGATGCCCTACCTGCACCGTTCAACCGTCTGCGTGGTGCCGATGCGCACTGGCTACGGCATTAAGAACAAGACGCTAGAGGCGATGGCGGCGGGCATTCCGGTGGTGGCGAGCGATCGCGGTCTCGAAGGCTTAACGGTAGAGGGCGATGGTGTGCCGCTGCGGGCGCTGCGGGCAAATACAGCCGAAGAATATGCAGCGGCGATCGCGCGGCTGTTTGAATCGGCAGATCTACGGCAGACGCTTTCTAAAAACGGGCGTGAGCTGATTGAGCATGAGTATACTTGGGCGATCGCGGGCAGCCGATATGAGCAGGTCTTGCTGAAATAGGAATAGCGCGTATGGCTCTGGAGCAGCAATGCAGTACTTATCTGTAGCTCTTATGTATGATCGCCAAACCCCTTCATGAGCTGACCGAAAATCCAGGTCAGGCTGCCTACGAATAACGCCTGTGACAATTGCTTGCCTGAGATCCGCGTCGGCTTGAAATCGAACATTTGTCATATTGCACGAGCCTTTTCGGCCTGTGCTACCTTCAATTTTTGATACAGCAGAGGGTTACTTTCTATACAGCGCTGTTTCAACTGCTGAAACTCAGCTTCGCCGTCTGCCAGATACTCATCGATCAGTGCTTGATTTGCTAGATAGAAAGCGATCACGCCATACACCTGTTCTAACGAGAGCGTTGGGAAGCTTTGAGCCGTACTCTCGGGTGATTCTCCGTTTAAGAAGGCATAAACTACTGAATCGAGGGAAACACGAGTTCCTCCGATCCAATATCCCTCGTTTCGTTGCTCCACATAAGGCTTTGCAACTATAGGCGCTAATGTCATAGGAACCTCAGCAAGCAGCAACATAGATCTTATATTGATTCTAGTTCTCTATTATTACTATCAAAAATCAATCTTTTCCAGGCAAGATTGAGTAAAGTAACCGTAGTCAGAGTGAGTAGACTCAGGCTCGAATCTATAAAAATAAAAACTCTCCACGCACGTGGAGAGTTTTAAGAATCCTACCGTTGGACTAGTAGGCGTCCTGTAGCTCGTAAAAGTCGGGCGAAATGTAGTCCTTACGGAGCGGGTAGCCCTCCCAATCTTCCGGCATTAGCAGCCGCTTCAGGTTGGGGTGACCTTCATAAATAATCCCGAATAGGTCATAGCATTCGCGCTCTTGCCAGTCAGCAGCTTTCCATATCCAGTACACCGAAGGCACCTTTGGATTCTCGCGAGGCAGAAAGCACTTAATTCTGACTTCTTCAGGCGCATCTGCATCATCGCTTAGCTGGGTAAGGTCGTAAACGCTTACCAGTTCCTTGCCAGGGCCAGCATCGTAAGCGCATTGACAGCGCAGGTAGTTAAACCCACGGGCATAAAGCGCTGTCGCAAAAGGCAACAGGAACTCAGGATCGACCTTAAGCACCTCTACGCCTAAGTGGTCACGCTCCATCACTTCATGTGCGAAGCCCTGTTCGGTCAGCCAGCTAGAAACCTCGCCCGCTTCTACAATGGCAGATTCCTCAGGCGATTCGGATGTTTTTTTCTCTGCTTGATCAGCCATAGCGCCTACGCTTTCTCCTTCTCTACAGTCTCTTGAGGCTCGCCCAAGGCCACGGGCATACCCATTGCTTCCATCAGCTCTTTCGGCGGCGCTTCGCGCGTGCCGGAGGCCAAATATTTTCCGGTCAGGATGGGAGCAACTGTTTTCATGTTGTGCCCTCGGGTGTAGAAGCGGTGGGTTTCTACGTACTGCCCGCGCTCCTGCATAGACTCATTAGCGATCTTCTTACGCAGCTTGATCAAAGCGTCAAAGATGGCTTCCGGTCTGGGAGGGCATCCTGGAATGTACACATCTACCGGAATAATCTTGTCTACGCCCCGGATAGCTGTCGGTGAATCAGCACTGAACATGCCGCCAGTGATCGTGCAAGCGCCCATTGCCATGACGTAGGCAGGTTTAGGCATTTGCTCATACAGGCGAACCAGGGCCGGAGCCATTTTCATGGTCACTGTGCCGGCCACGATGATCAGGTCGGCCTGTCGGGGGCTGGCCCGAGGCAACAGTCCAAAGCGGTCAAAATCAAAGCGTGAGCCCAGCAGGGCCGCAAATTCAATAAAGCAGCAAGCGGTTCCATACAGCAATGGGAACAGACTCGACAGCCGCGTCCAGTTATAGAGGTCATCCACGGTGGTCAGGATGACATTTTCCGAGAGGTCTTGAGTGATGCCCGCATTCGTTGCAGGATTCATCATCCGCTCACCCGGATTCATCACAGATCCCTTCCCAACCAGGCTACCTTGCTGAGTTCCTGACTTCATGTTCGATCCTATGACCACTCCAAAGCTCCTTTGCGCCAAGCGTAAACTAAACCAACTACCAAAATTGCGATAAAAATTAGCGCCTCTATAAACGCTAAAAGTCCCAAGGTGTGGAAGGCAACCGCCCAAGGGTACAAAAACACTGTCTCCACATCAAAGATGACAAAAACCAGCGCAAACATATAGTAGCGAATATTAAACTGAATCCAAGCGCCGCCGATGGGCTCGCAGCCTGATTCGTAGGTTGTTCGGCTAGCGGGCCCTGCACTCGCAGGCCGCAGCAGCTTAGAAGCGCCCAAGGCAACAACAGGCACCAAGCTGCTAATCAGCAGAAAGCCGAGGAAATACTCATACCCACTTAAAACAAACACAGCCTATGCCCCGAATGGTTCGTAATTCTCATTATTGTAGCGGTCTGCGCTTCGCAATGCCTGCGATTTGACGGAAGCAGGGGAAGAAGCCGACTTCATATAGGGCTAAGTTTGGCGCGTCTACCTTTAAAGGCGCAACTACTAAAGGCGCAGCTACAAAGTAGAAAACCCACCGTATGCAATAATAGTTAACAGATATTTTCATATTTTCCAACCCCATTCGAGCGCTACTTATCGCCTGTTTGAACAGTTGTGCCCCTCAGCCTGAGGGCTGCAAGAGGCGCGAGACGAGAAAGTTTTAGATGCGGGTTTTAATTAACACTCATGAGTACCGATCCACAACCTAACAATCTTGATTCAGGGCAGCAGTCGCCACCTGTAGAAGAGACCATTCCACTTGTAAAGCCCGACAGCTCGCCTGGTTCGGCGACCGAGAACCGCTCAGACCCGTCCAGTGAGCCCCCGGCAGATGAGGCAGATAAGGCAGATGAAGAGCCCAGGCCGCTAACGCCTCTGGAAATGGACTGCTACGAATGTCGCTCCTGCGGCTATACCTACGAGCCTGCTAAAGGGGACAGCCGAACTGCCTTGCCGCCTGGCGTGGAGTTCAAACAGTTGCCCAAAGACTGGCGCTGTCCGGTGTGCGGTGCCAGCACTACGCAGTTTAGCAACGTTGGGCCAGCGGGCACGGCGTCGGGCTTTAAGGAAAACCTTAGCTATGGCTTTGGGGTCAATACCCTTACCCCGGCGCAGAAAAACGTGCTGATCTTCGGTGCGATGGGAATTGCTGTGCTGTTCTTCTTGAGTCTTTACGGTTTGCGGTAGCGCCAGTGGCTAGGCTGAGTTGCTGTAAAGGCTGTGTTTATTTTTATTGGATTGGATTTTTGCTGGAGTGGTCATGCAGACGGTTTTAGATTTTTTAGAGCGAACTTGGAAAAAAGGCCTAATGCTGGGGCTGATAGCAGTCTTGACTAGCAGTTGCGGTAACTTGTTTTTGGCGGGTACAGAAGCCAATCCCTGGGAAGTGATTGCTCTGCCGACTGAAGCTTCTATTTCGGACGTAGCTTTTGTTGAAAGCGGTGAGCACGGCTGGCTTGTCGGTAGCCGGACGACTCTGCTGGAGTCCACCGATGCTGGGAAAACCTGGGATCCCCGTATTCTAGAACTCGGTGAGCAACAATATACTTTTACTTCTATCGACTTTAAAGGCGAGGAAGGTTGGTTGGTTGGTCAGCCCAGCATCATGCTGCATACGACCGATGGGGGTGAGTCGTGGTCAAATATTCCGCTCGATCCGCAGCTGCCGGGTCAGCCTTTACTGGTCACTGCGATAGGGCCTAGCTCAGCGGAACTGGCTACCGATATTGGAGCTATTTATAAGACGGAGGATGGCGGACAGCATTGGAAGGGATTAGTGCAGTCGGCGGTCGGGGTGGTTCGCAATCTGACCCGTGATGCTGGGGGCCGTTATGTGGCGGTTTCATCCCGAGGCAACTTTTACTCGACTTGGCTACCTGGGCAGGAGTCTTGGCAACCCCACAATCGGGAAAACTCCAAGCGTCTGCAAAATATGGGCTTTACGAAGGACGGGTTACTGTGGCTGATCGCCCGGGGCGGACAGCTCCAATTCGGGACTGAAAAAGCTGCCTATGAGGAGTGGACTAAGCCGATCAATCCTGAGTTTGCTTCTAGCTGGGGCCTGTTGGACATGGGCTACCGGACGCCTGAGGAGCTGTGGGTCACTGGTGGCAGCGGCAACTTACTCATGAGTCCGGATGGCGGTGAAACCTGGAAGAAGGACAAGGCTGTGGAGAACGTACCCACTAACTTTTATCGGATTAAGTTTCTGGCTACTGATAGAGGCTACGTCTTAGGACAGCGGGGCTACTTGCTCCGTTATGAAGAAAAGTTTCAGTCTGCGTAACGGTAGCTCCCTGGTTTGCAAGGCGTACAGAATTTTCGGTGTATTTCTTGTGATGGGCGCTAAGAGTTTCGTATGATGATACTAATTGCTGATTTGCTTTAGTTTAGGAGATTGAGAGATATGGCTGGCGACACTGGTGAAAGACCTTTTGGCGATATTGTGACGAGCGTTCGCTACTGGATTATTCACAGCATCACGATTCCTGCTTTGTTTATTGCAGGTTGGTTGTTTGTTTCGACGGGTTTGGCATACGACGCATTTGGTACGCCCCGTCCGAATGAGTACTACCCCGATAATCAAATGGAGATGCCTATTATCGACAATCGCTACAACCCCGATACGGTGTTACCTAGGTAACCTACGACTGAGATGTCAGGCTCGATAACACCTTTTTAATAACTTAAGACGATACTTTTGGAGAATATCTATGACCAGTGGAAACCCTAACGAACCGATCTCTTACCCAATTTTTACTGTTCGCTGGCTGTCTGTGCATGCTTTGGCTGTGCCTTCAGTTTTCTTTTTAGGCGCGATCGCCGCAATGCAGTTCATTCAACGCTAGGAGACCCCCCATGGCTGATAGACCCACTAACCCGAATAAGCAACCCGTCGAGCTAAACCGAACCTCTTTGTTCTTAGGCTTGCTCGTGGTTTTTGTGACTGGTTTGCTATTTTCTAGCTACTTCTTTAACTAGGCTTTTCCTTGAGAGAGTGCAGCTAAGACGAATTATTTTCAGAACATCAGTTCAAGTTTAAGTAAACTGGCAGTGATCAGCCGCTTAGCCGGTTGCCCTGCCGCGTTGTGAGTAGGAGCAGTGTAGGTTCATGTTTCAAAACGGTAAGATTCCTCTTTGGATTGTTGCGACAGTGGCAGGTACAGGAATTCTTGTAGTCGTAGGCGTCTTTTTCTATGGCTCTTACGTAGGCACCGGTTCCGCTATTTAGCTGGGCCTTTACTGGGTGTCATAGCCCCTTGAAGACTTTCATAAGTAAAGAAGCGACCGGCTAAACAGCGGGTCGCTTCTTTTTGTTTGATAAGGCGCTTATCTCAGTTTTCGGCGGGACGCTTAATATCTAGACAACTTCCTTTTGGCTGTCTTCAGATAGTTGTCCCCAAGGTGTGTTGTCGTCGCCAGTGGTTGCTTGACCCCGCTCAATGTACAGAAACAGAGCAGCCATAGCGACGGCAGGAAAAACTAGGCCGACGAGGGGAACCAGGATGGTGGGCAAGAAAGAAGCTGTCATATCAATTTCCTTTTTAAGTGCGAAGTGTTTGCCATCACAACTCGATTGGCAGTATTACAACCCTACTCCGAATTGGGAGCGAAGTTATCTTTCCTTAGTCGAAGTTAAAGAATGGGGCTTGCTCTGCTCTCCTGCTGATTTATTAAAATTCATCAAAAAATCTTCAAATATGAGAATCACGCGGAAGACATAGACCTTCTCAGTCCTGGGAGGGGGGGATTGTCCCTGTGTATTCCGCTACATTGTTCTTACAAGAGAAGAGGGCTGCTTCGTACCTTTTCATTAGTAACTAATACGTTTGGAGAATTGGATTTATGCTAGGTAGTATAATTGTTTGGGCTGTTTTGGGTCTTATTGCTGGAGCGATCGCTCGGGCCATTTACCCCGGTCATCAGGGATTAGGCA
>JBBQAC010000263.1:0-5852 GCA_038315915.1 Phormidesmidales cyanobacterium | reverse complement strand
CTGCTGGGAGAGGCGCTTGAGATCTTTGCCGCCTAGCTTCTCATGGATTTCGGCTAATCGCGTTGGAATTGTTTTTGCGTGAGGGCTGTTTTGCAGGCTTTCGCTCAGGTCGAGCTGGTCGAGCTGGTCTGCTTTGTTGCCGGGGAACCAGTGGCTGGCACCGCCGAGAAGGTTGTAGCGAGCGGTGGCGTATTCGGTCATGCCGAAGGCGGCAACGAGGTTGCCTAGCCAGAGGGCGATCGCAATATTCACATTTCCAGGTGTCGACTGAATATCGGGCAGTCCTTTTTGCCAGGTGCGATACCAGCTTTCGCCGAGAGTGGTGATCGCCCTTTCCTCCAATCGCTCTAAAATCGGCGGCAAAATCTCATCGGCTCGCGCCAGCAAAGGCAGCACCTTTAAATGCTCCTCAAAGTCCGCAGGCTCAGCCGCCCCCAGGCTCAGCGTATGTACCTGCGAATGGCTCAGGCAAAAGAGATCGTTAAACACCATTGGGCTCAGCGGCGCACACAGCTCTACCAATTGAGCAGGCGGATTGTACAAGTGCCCGCCTTTGTCCGAAGGGCTGATGATGAAGACGCCCATATCGCGCTCGGTTGCCGCCTCGATAGCTCGCCAGTTGTCCTGAAAAATGTAGTACCAATGGACGTTGATATAGTCAAATAAGTTGCTCTCTATCGCATCGACAATAACCTGAGTCGGGCCATGCGTCGAGAACCCAATATGGCGTACTTTGCCCTCGGCCTGTAGCTTTTTCGCGATGTACATACAGCCGCCCGGTCGCACACTGTATTCCAGCGTGTCGGCATTGTTAATGCCGTGAAAGCCCAGCAGATCGATATAGTCTAATTGGAGATTGTCGAGCGAAGTTTCAACCGTTTCCAGAAAGTCTTGAGGATCTGGCTTGGGAGAGACTTTGGTTTGAATAATCAGATCGCTACGATTAAACTGCGGCAGCACCTTACCAAGCTGAATCTCCGAAGTGCCGTAGCCTCTAGCCGTCTCGATATGGTTGATGCCCAGTTCTACAGCCCGGTGAATGGTCGCTTCCAAATTCTCCTGATTTTTCTGAGGGATGTCAGCGGGCGATACGTCCTGCCATGAGTGCTGATAGCGCATTCCCCCACAGGAAAATACGGGCATTTGCAGTTCGGTGCGGCCAAAGCGTCGATAGAGCATTCGATAAAGTTTTGGATGAATAGGTGACAGCCTGTTTGATTGTAATCAATCCTTACGAGATGCTGGAGCTTTAATCGCAACGACCCTCAGTCGCCGGTAGTCAGCGACCCATTGCCCCTCCTGATAAAGCTGAGGCACCAAAGACTCAACCCTTTTTACCATCTCTGCCCAGTCTTCGGCTGATAGCGCCGCGAAAAAGCGCTGGCCAAACATCTCTAACCATGCCGCTAACCCTCCTTCTCCAAGCGGTGTCGGTCGGTCGAATAAGCGAGCAAAAATGGCTTCCAATCCGACCTTCTCCAGCAGCGCGGCGTACTCACCTAAGCTGGGGAAATACCAGGGATTGAGCGATCGCCCGCTGGCTTGTTCAAGGGCTGAGAGGATAGCCTGCACATTGCCTTTACCGCCTAGTTCTGCGACCAATCGCCCGCCCGGTTTTAAGGCCGCAGCCACACAGCAAGCTGCCGGTTCTGCTTGGGTCACCCAGTGTAGCGCTGCGTTAGAGAACACAGCATCTACCGGCTCTGCTAGCTGAAAGTTTGCAGCATCGGCCACCTTGAAAGTGAGGTGAGGATAGTTCTTCTGAGCTTGGGCGATCATCGTCGGGTCACTATCCAACCCGATCGCGATCGCCCCACTGGCCGCAATCTGTTCAGTAAGCTGCCCCGTCCCACAGCCCAAATCCAAAATGCGTTCTCCCGGCTGCGGTTTGAGCTGCGCCAGCAGGCTTTCCCCATGCCGCCAAACGTAGCTGTGCTGACTTTGATAGCAGGCGGCATTCCAATTCATAGCAGGAATCGAACAAGACGTTGCCTATCACTCTAAATCAAGCTTTTATAGCTGTCTAGCGCCGTGTTAAAGCTTAATTTTCCGCTGCCCTAGCCTTAGATTGTACGAAGGATTAATACTTTGCGCTTGAGCAGTGGACTGAAAAATATGTCTGCGTGATGAACCAGTCAGGCATTCCAATGTGCCGACCAATAAACTGATACAGTTTCTCAGAACTCCATCTCTCTAAATCTGTAACAATCGACACATATTTACCAGCAACTTATTTACCAGCAACTTATTTATCAGCAACCACAGCATGATTGAAACCACGCGCTTGTCCAAAAAAACTCAGCGGCTAACTTCTCAGCTAGTGAGCCTGGGTGTGATTGTTTTGCTGAGTTCTGTAGGTGCTTGCACACAGCCCGCAGAAACCTCTCCCAACAGTAGTGTCGGCACAGCAGAACCCGCTACTGCTGCGGAAACTTCTATGCCTGCAACTGGCACTGTAGAAATAACGGGTGCTGCCTTTGGCGATGCAACAATCTGTACAACTGCTGACGAACTGCAAGCGGCTGTTCCCAATCTTGTAGTCGGCCCTCCTGGAGCAGGCCCACTGGTAGATACAGCAGGCGTAACCGTTTCTGACAAGAATGGAGATCTACAGTTCAATGCCTTGTCCAGCGGCGCGGCTGGTTCTAAGCTTGACCTTTTTACTACAGAGAATCCAGCGTACCAAACCGCAGCGGGTGTTGGCCAAGGCACCTCCATCGCGGCTGCCGAGAGTCAGTATGGTCAGGCAACCCTTGCCTACAATACAGAATCAGAGAGCCGAGAATTTGTCTCATTCGAAAATGGGCCTGAAAATATTCTGTTTCGGACAGGATCGGGCGCGGAAGCAGGTGTCTATAGCGCTACCGATTCATACAATGAAACTCAAGCGTACAGGGCAGATGCCAAAATTCAGTCGGTATGGCTGAGCGATCGCACCTGTCAACCGTAGACAAAACCAGGAAAAGCTATTTCAAAAGCCTGAAAAAAACCCTGAAAACCCGTAGAAAAGCTGGCTCCATCTGGATAAGAAACCGTAACAGCCGTACTACCCTATTTTCTCCAGATCAGTGAATAACGCCAGAGAAAATGTCTTTTAAGAGAGCAACCGGGCATCAGGGCATTTGCCACTTCTTTTATCTGGCTTAGAGACAATTGGGCGCGGCAAGTGAGTGCGACCGTCATCGGCGCTGTTTCTCGATGCCGTGTGAGATAGACAAAGTTAATCGGTATTGAAGCAATGCTGTAGAGGTGATCTGCTAATGTTCTTTCTTGATAAAGTCCTAAAATGACCAGTGTTCCAGAAGGAGAAAGTAACTGTTTCATCTTCTCAAGCGCCGCTTCCAAATCCATATGGTGAAGGGACGCGATAGAAATGATGGCGTCGTAAAAGTTCTCGGGAAAATCTGCTTTTAGAAAATCCGCCTGGATGTATTGGACATTAAGAGAGTTGTTATAGCGCAATGCCTGACCGATGATGTCTTTGTCCACATCGAGCGCGTCTACAAGCTTTGCCCTTGTCGCCAGCCGCTGAGAAAAGAGACCCAGCCCGCAACCGATATCCAGCGCCCTATCTACACTTTCTGGCAATTGGTTTAGCAGATAGCGATGAAAGTGTGTGTTGTGATTCCACTCTGTGAGCTGTGACAAGAGAACACCTAAGTAGCTGCATTCGCGTCTGCTAGCTGGGCTTTTACCTCAAGGCCAAAAACCTCTTCAAACCAGGCTTTCTTATAATCAATGTTCCACAGCTCTAGCTCGCAGTTATTATCTGGCCGAATGGGGGTGAGCAAAATTGTCAGCGCTTTTTCTTCTTCGCTGTATTCCGTATTTAAGTGAGCGATCGCCCCGCTTCTCCCCCGATCTAACGCTACCGCCAACCGCAGCAAGGCGCTGAGCTGATCGACGATTTTGCGCTCATACTTATCTGCCAGTTTGCTGTAGTTCTCATGGCGCTTTTTAGGATGGCTCTTGCGGTGATAGCGAGCAATGTTCGCGATGATTTCAACCTCGGTCTCAGTAAAGCCCAGCAGTCCGCCATTGCGAATGAGATAGTAAGAATGCTTGTGATGTGCCGAATGACCGATGTAGTGGCCGCTGTTGTGGAGCATCGCCGCCACCCACAAATACTCTCTCTCTAAATAGCCCCAGTCATGGATCAGGCCCTGGGTTTGATCGAACAAGACAGTGGCAAAGTTAGCCACGTGATCGCCATCCGCCCGATATTTCTTAGCCAGCTTCGTCACCGATCTGACGCGCACCGAGCCTTGAAACTCCATACGGTCTTCGATCAGCCCATGGGTGAGCATCCAATCTACGACCAGGCCTTCGCGCAGGGCTCGCTCGCAAATTTTGAGCTGATCTACACCCAGCAGTTCCATCGCCACATGCAAAATAACCGCCCCAGCCACAATAATCTCAGCTCGCCGGTCAGACATCCCTGAGAGGTTGAGCCGCTCTTCGTAGCTCATTCTGCGCAAGTGATTCAGCCGGTCAGAAAGCTCGTCATAGGTGATGCGGTAGCCGTTGAGCGGGTCGGGCTCTGCGCCAGATTTATCCATTGCCACCAGTATCGCCAAGCACTCTATCGTTCCTGAGGTGCCAATCAGCCGCAGTGGTTCAGTCGGTTCGCCCTGCGATCGCTGTTTGTTCAGCTTGCTATGAAGCTGGTCGGTTGTCGGCTCCAAAACACCGCGCACATATGCCCGCAGATACTCATACTCTTTTTTACTAATCGGATCGCTAGAGACAAATTTGGCGCTCAGGCGTACCGCGCCCACCTTACTACTGCTCAAAAAATCGGGAGGCCCCCCGCTGCCCAATATAATCTCGGTAGAGCCACCGCCAATGTCAATAACCGCATGGGGCTTGCCCTTCAGCTCCATCCCCGAAATCGCACCCAGGTAAATCCGGCGAGCTTCCTCTGTACCCGAGATCACATTGACCGACAGCCTAACTTCTGCCTTGACCCGGTCTATGAAGATCTGACCGTTTCCAGCTTCTCTCACCGCACTGGTTGCCACAGCCACAACATCGTTCGCCCCAAACCTATCAGCAACTTTCATACATCGCTTGAGCGCAGCGATACATCGTGACATCGCTTCCTCTGTAAGGGCACCCGTATCCTCGCAAAATTCACCCAGCCGCACAGTATCTTTCTCTTTGCCGATGATGTTAAACGACGGCAGTGCCGCATCAACCCTGACAATTACCATATGGACAGAGTTAGTGCCAATATCGATCGCCGCCAGCGTAAGATCTTGGGTAAAGTCCGGGCCGTCTTTTGGTTGAGTGTGAGACGCTAGCTCTGAAAGATTCATCGCTTGGAAAGAACCATCAGGCTGGCTTGAAAACCCTGCTGCGAGCGTATTGACCATTTACTATCGTCTGAGCGGAATGCTAATACACAACTTATCATCCGTCAGACCAAAGGAATGCCTCTCTCTGTATATAAACGGATGATTTTGTATGCTAGCTCACAAAGGGCATGTGAATTTTTGCCTTAGCTGGCGGCGGCAAACTGAGCGCGAATCTCTTCAGTTCGCTTACGATTGACCCCCAGGTCAGACTTACCCAGGCGCGCTGCCGTCCGCGTGTGAATAACCGATTCTCCAGGGGGCGCGTAAAATTCAACGTCGTCAACAAAGCCCATAAGCTTGCTGGAAAATTCCGCGTAAAGATAATCATCAGTCACCTGATTAATCGTGGAGCGATCCATTCCTTCAATGATTTGCTTGAGCCGTTCAATCGCTGCTTTGGCAGAGCCGGTGTAGCTGAAGGGTGCGATCGCATGTTCTTTATCCCCTTCAGGCGCTTGAGAACTGACACAGTTCGGCGTATCGGGGCAGCTTTTA
>JBBQAC010000196.1:0-8803 GCA_038315915.1 Phormidesmidales cyanobacterium | reverse complement strand
CGTGATGCTGCTGGCGAAGTCTCATGCGGCCAGAGAACACCTGTCACGGCAGCTCAGAATCCGCTCCATGCGCAAAATTTACCGGGCGCTGATCGGCCCCACGAATCCTGCCGATTTACCGGCTCAGTTCACCTGCCGGTATCCGATTGGCAAACTGCCCTACCGCCAGCTGGGCTACATTTACGGCCATACAGCAGGCATGGCGGCTCATAGCGATTGCGCAATTGTGCAGCGCGGCCCCGCCTCAACGCTGGTAGATGTATCGATTTTGACCGGGCGTCCTCACCAAATTCGGATTCATCTGGCGGCAGCGGGCTATCCTTTGCTGGGCGATCCGCTGTATCCGGTGGGAGGGGTGCCTCTGGTGAATGGCAACGCGATTCCGGGAGATTGCGGCTATCATCTGCACGCGCATCGGCTGCGGTTCACCCATCCGCAGACTGGGCAAACTCTGTCTGTTATGGCTGAACCACCGGCTATTTTACGACCCTCTGACCGCACGACGAGATAGACCGCTGCGGCAATCGGCTATCTACCCTTGGCAAAGGCTGTTTTCTTTCGTAGAGTGGCATCGTCTGTGTTTTTACTCCCTTTGACATATTTTTATTGACAGATTTTTATGACGCAGCCTGACTATATTCTTTACGCGCAGCATGGTTGGGCTGATATTGACTCCGCGATTGGTACCCTGGCCCGGCAGATTGCTAGTCCCCAGGCGCGGGTGGTCGTGCCGAATCTGGGTTTTGTGAATACCTGGATTCGGATTGCGCCGCTGATAGACCGGGTGGAAGCGATCGCCCAGCAAAACCACCTGGACTATCCCGACAGCCCAATGCGCATTATCGGACACTCCATGGGCGGGTTGATCTGGCTGGAGGTGTTGGCGCGGCACCCGGAATGGTGGCCCTTGATAGAATCTCTGGTGCTGGTGGGTTCTCCCGTGGGTGGGGCCGATTTGAGCCGGATGATCGACCCGTTTGGGCTGGGGATTGGGATTGCCAGGGATTTGGGTCAGAATCGCCGGGCGATCGCCGAGCGCATTGCAGCCGAGGTGCCGACGCTGATCATCGCGGGTGACTCTGGCTGGGGCAGCGATGGGGTGGTGCCGGTAGAATGTACCCGGTTTAATCGGGCCAGCTATGTGAAAATCAATAGCGTCAGCCACGCGCAGCTCAAGCAGCATCCGCTGGTTGCAGAAGTTATTCAACAGTTCTGGCAGGGAGCAAACTGCCTGTGTGTGCCTAGCGCGGTGGAGAGTGAGTGCGATCGCCTGATCCGCCAGCTTCAGGCCATTCCTGGCATGACCGACGCCCACTATCGAAACTTTAAAGAGTCTGAGCAATGGGCGCAATTGCCGAACGGACTTGTCCTGCGAACCTGGCGTGGCCGGTTGAACATTCACCATGTGTTTTTATCGAGTCCGACCGGCGACTGTCTCTTCGCAGGATTTGTCGGCTGGCCGCACACCATCGCGTTGTACAGAACACTCTGGCAGCTACGGCAAGCGCCCGTCTCTGCAATCGGACTGTCCCTCTAAACAAGTTGTCGCAGCAAGCGCTAAGCGATTTTCTCTTTTGATCGACTGCGAGCAGGCGATCGCTTAGTCATTCTCTTCAAGTTTTGTTCATACTGGGCAATCAGGTCGGCTTTAGTGAGCTTGCGACGAGATCCCACAGGCGTTGACTTAACGCCGCAAGCCCGAGCGATACTGGCTTTACGGAGATCGTCTACTTTCCACTTTTTCCAGTTTACAGGTTCGCAGGCGATCTGCTGTGTAGCCGAACGGGAGGAAGCAACGGGTGCGGCAGCAGGAGATAGCGTAGGACTTTTCGTTTTAGGCGCTGCTTTAGATTTAATCACAACTCTGGGTTCTGTTTCTTTTTCTCTGACAATTTCTGAAAAGTCTGTCGCTGCTGCCCCTGAGAGCTGCTCTACACTCTTAGCTACAACTTTTTTGGGAGTCTTCAGTTCGTGAGTCGCGACATAAAGACTAAACGCATAGGCAAACCAGATCTCAGAGCCGTATATCAAAGTTGAGATCGCAATATTCAAAACCTGGTCAATGAATTTGATAGTCATGATCAATCAACCGCCAGAATAGGGATGTCGTCAGTGAGCATACTCAACCTTGAGTAGTACTAATGAACTATATCGCAATATTCGACCAGCGGCACAAGTGCGATCGCCTTTCTCAACATTTAGCCATGAGGCTTCGTCACAATTTGTCTAAGCTCCCATCAGGGGCTATGAACTAGAAACTGATGAAACGAGTATTGCTCAGAGCAACTGGCGGAAATCTTCGTCCGGCGATACGAGCAGCGGCGCGGGTCTGGCAATCCCATACCCTTGAGCGTAGTCGATCCCCAGCAATCTTAGCGCCGTGAGCGTGGCTTCATTCTCCACAAATTCAGCGACTGTCCGGATACCCATCACCTGAGCAATCTGATGAATCGCGGTGACCATAGCCAGGTCGATTTCGTCGTCGATAATGTTTTGAATGAAGCAACCGTCAATTTTGAGATAGTCAATCGGCAGCGTTTTCAAGTAGGCAAACGACGACATACCACTACCGAAATCATCCAGTGCAAACTGACAGCCCAGAGTCCGAAGCTCACTGATAAACTGAGCGGCTTTGGAAAGGTTGGCGATCGCCGCTGTCTCAGTAATTTCAAAACAGATCAAAGACGGCGGAATCTCATACTGTGAAAACTGCGCCTTTAAAAAGTGAATAAACTCCTCGTCGTTAATGCTCGCCCCTGAAAGATTGATCGAATAGAGGTAGCTACCGCGATATTTCTGCGCCTGAGACTGATTCCAAACCTGTTGATAGTGCCTGTTTTGATCGGCAAACAAGGTTTTAATTACCCAGCGATCTATCGACGGCATCAGATCGTAGCGTTCAGCGGCGGGCATAAAGGCATCAGGTGTCACCAGCAGCCCCCCTTGATCGCTCAATCGCAAAAGCACCTCGTAATGCTCCCCTTTGGGGCCGGTTGGGTTAAGCGATAAAATGGGCTGATAATAAAGCTGAAATTTATCAGTTTCTAGCGCTTCAGCCAGATAAGCTGCCCACTGGATCTCACCGCGCTGCTGGGCCAGTTCGGCATCGTCAAGCTGATGGATATGAATGCGATTGCGGCCTTTGCGCTTGGCGACATAGCAGGCAGCATCGGCGTTGCTTAGTGCCGTAGCGGCGCTGTTAGTTGTCGCAGTAATGGCAGTGACTCCAATACTGACACCGATTGAAAAAGCCCTGTCATCGCAGACAAACCGCAGAGTCTGTAGTTTGTCTTTAAGTTCATAAATCAAGCGAGCGGCCTGATCAAGCTGGCAGTATTCCAGCAGCAAGCCAAATTCATCTCCGCCCAGGCGGGCGAGCGTATCGGTTGTGCGAACGTGCTTTCCTAGTAAGGTGCTGACCTGTTTGAGCAGGCGATCGCCCGCTGCGTGGCCACAAGTATCGTTGACAATTTTAAAATTATCCAAATCCAGATAGCAGAGCGCATGCACCTTTTGATGGGCATGGGCATTGTCTACAGCCTCCAGCAGGCGGCGTTCAAACTCTCTGCGGTTGAGTAGGCTAGTAAGCACATCGTGACTGGCCTGCCAGGAAAGCTGCTGAGCCAACTGGCGAGCTTCAGAGACATCGTGAAATACCATCACAGCGCCAATCAAGTGGCCATCCGTCGTCTGAATTGGGGTAGCAGAATCCTCAATTGAGATCTCAGTGCCATCGCGAGCAATTAAAATGATGCGGTTGCCCGGCCCAGCAGGTTGCCGCTCGCGCAGAGCTTGGGTCGCTGGGTTGTCCGCTGGCTGACGGGTAGACTCGTAAATGATATTGAACACGTTTGAGAGAGGTTTACCCTCTGCTTCTACCTGAGCCCAGCCCGTCAGGCGCTCCGCAACCGGGTTCAGGTACTGGACTCGGCCACTGGCGTCAGTAGTAATCACCGCATCGCCAATTGATCTCAACGTCACCTGGGCCAGTTCTTGTTCTGCTACGAGCTTTTCTTCAAACTGCTTTTGCTGTGTCACATCGAAAGCCACACCGCCAACAAACCGCTCGCCCATACTGTCGACAAAAGGAAACTTGGTGACTTGCCAGTAGCGATTCACACCGTCCGGGGTGGGTACCACTTCAATAGTCGTCTGCGATTGGTTAGTCTCAAGTACTCGCAGGTCGTTTTGATAGACTTGCCGGGCTGTTTCCGCCGGTAAGAAGGCGGCATCTGTACTACCGATTAGCTCAGCTTGAGTCACATTAAAAGACTTCTCCATCGGCTGATTAATATAGGCAAATCGCCCCCCTGCATCTTTCATGAAGACCATTGCCTGGCTGTTGTTCATAAAAGCGTGGAAGCGGGCCTCGGTATTACGGAGGTCTTCTTCAGCCTGCCGTTGTTGCACCAGCAAGCTAATGGTCTCTGATATGGCATTGATATTTTCCACCAGATGCGGATCTTCAGGGATGGCTCGATCACTCAAAAAGACCAGTGCGGCCAGCGGCTTCTGCTTGACGCCCAGGGGAACGCCCAGGGCTGCTTTAAAGCCGCACTCCGCAGCTTCCTTACACCTGACAAACACCGATGCAGACGCTTCGGAGACATTCTGGTGCCACTCCGATTGTTGAGACACCCAAATTCGCCCAGGAATGCCACTGGACAGGGCAAACCTGTAGGCATCACTCAGCCGACTAAAGCGACTAGAATCGGCAGGTGAAGCACTCGTTTGGGCGGTAGATGCCGCATACCAAGCCGAGCGTTTTTGCAGGGTTTTGCTTTCACTGTCAAGCTGCCAAACCTCACCATACGGCCACTTTTGATGTTGGCAGACGGTTTTGACCACTGCCTTTAAAGCCGCCTCCAAATCTTGCGCCTGACCAATTTCGAAAATCAGTGCTTTTAGCAGCCGGATCTGAGCTTTGGCATTTTGAACGTCAGCATCTTGAGCCGCAGAAGACAGATTTTCTCCTACAGTCGCTTCACCATCTGAACTCATGCACTAAAAACTCCTTCCTTAGGCCAGCTATTCAACTGCTCCTGCTACCTTTTAGGGTAACGACACAAAGCCTACAAGTCCACAAGGAAAAATGACGAGATCACTGGTATCTTTTCGTCTCAGCCATCTCGTTGTTCGTACGCAGATTGTAGGCGTTTTTGGATTTTGGCTTTCGGTGGATTTGTAGATTGCCCGCCTTTGCGGTGGGCTGATTTACCGTGAAAGGCTGCTGGTAGGGGTGATTCCAGAGATCGTTAGCGTGTAGTCAAACCGACCGCCGCCGTTATCCTGCCAGCCAGTGAGGTCGCCATCTGAGCTGAAAATGGGGTCGTTGTTATAGCTGGTTACAACGGCGAAGTATAGATCTGTCTTTGGGATAATCAGGCTGCTGATGCGGGATTGTTGAGTCGGCTCAGCGTCACCCACTGCCGCCAGTAAGCGGCCCTGACTATCAAAAATGAAGAGCTGTGAGTCATCGCTGGTGTACAGAGAGCCGGTCATCACCTGGGTGACGGCCAGGTTGGCGTCGAGGCGATCGCCCATCCTCGCCACAAAGCCATGCACCTGATGCCCAGCGCCAACATGCCCGGAGACAACGTTAAACCCATCGCTCAAATCCACCGGCTCAGCAGGCGTCAGTCCCAAGGACTCCCCCATCGCCACTGGCAGCGCAAATGCCTGAGATTCGGTGATAACCTGAGTGCTGTAGCGGTTGTCAGTGGCTTCGGCGACGGCCAGTTGCCAGCGAAGTGACTCACCTGTTTGAACCGTGGGGACAGCGGCGACAGGCAGCAGGTAGGGATTGGTGCGATCGCACGCCTGGGCCTCCGTAATGATCGTATTCTCAGCCCGGTAGTTTTCTAGCTGGCGGCGCAGGGTCAAAAGCGACGTTCGCTGAAAGCTGGGCGTGGTCTCATCAGCCATGAGTGTGCCAGTGATATCAATGGCGTCGCTCCAATCGTTCGCACAGATCGCCTGATCGAGGTCGAAAATCGTTGTTTTTTGGGCATAGGCAGGTAGCACATTAGCGGGCAAAGTGGCGATCGCTGCCAACCCTGCGATCGCTGCCCATCTCCGCCAGGTGCGAACTTGAAATTGGCTCATTGTTTTGTCCCTGTATTAAGATGAGGAGTATTTTTTACGGATTGGGCGCTTGCAAACTCGACTGGGATCACTCCACTGAAATTGCCAACCGCTGCTCAAAATCGCGCTAGCAAATACGATCAGATGGGCACGTTAGAGCTAGCCCGTCCAATGGCTGTCGAATAACGAGTTCAGTATGCCCCAGTCACTCTCTGTAGACAACCGCAGATAACCTTAGAATGGAAGAAAAACTCAAGCTGCTTGTCGTCGATGACGAGCCTGATAATCTAGACCTGCTGTACCGAACCTTTCATCGAGACTTCAGAGTATTCAAAGCTGAAAGTGGTGTAGGAGCCCTAGCGCTTTTAGAGGTGCAGGGTGAAATGGCGATTATCATTTCCGATCAGCGAATGCCGCAGATGGACGGGACAGAGTTTCTTAGTCGCACTGTTGAGCGCTTCCCGGATACTATCCGGATGGTGTTGACGGGCTATACCGATGTCGAGGATTTGGTCTCGGCTATTAACTCGGGCAAAGTCTTCAAATACATCACCAAGCCCTGGAATCCTGCAAAGCTTAGAGAAACAGTCGCTCAAGCGGCTGAAACCTATCGAGTAATCAAACAGCGCACTCAAACGCTCACCCGCGCCCTCAGACAACAGTCTTTGACCAATGATATTATGACCGCCGTACGAGGGTCACTCGACTATAGCAGTACCCTACAAACGGTCGTTGCTGTTCTGGGTCGGGCTTTTGACACCGATTTGGCGGTGCTCCATCCAGTCGAAGTTTTAACTGGCAGACAAGCTTCTCAAGATTTGCTGGTCTACCGGCCAGATGTAGCGCATAAGCAGGCCGGAGATACGTTCCCAGAGAGCTTATTCACCCAATTTGACAATCTGCCAGATCCACCGGCTGGTCTCAACATCTGTTCAGACTCGATTGTGATTGAAGAGCACGCGGTTGCCAGGATTGTTGTTCATTTTTTGGATAAAGGGAAGCCGATTGCCACGATTTGTCTGTACAAAAGCGCTCCTGATAGCTCGTGGGCAAAGGGCGCTAGCGAGCTGCTTAAAAACGTCTCTGAGCAAGTAGCACTAGCGATTTCTCATGCCAAGCTCTACCAGCAAATTCACCGCCAGTCGTTGCAGATGCGAGCAGAGCTGGATGTCGCCAGACAAATTCAGAACAACTTGCTGCACCAGAGCTGGCCTGAAATTCCAGGAATCAAAATTCAGGCACGCTGTCAGCCCGCTAGAGAAGTCGGTGGAGACTTTTTTGAAGTGTTCATGCACCCTCAAGGAGACATTTGGCTAGCCGTTGGCGATGTTTCAGGAAAAGGCGTACCAGCGGCGCTGTTTATGGTCAGCGCTATTTCTGTCCTGCGCCGAGAACTGGCCCAGGAAAAATCGCCAGAACCCGACAAGGTCATGCGAAACCTCAATCACAGCCTGTCTAATGATTTGATGAGCAGCAATTGTTTCATCACGATGGCACTAATCCGTTACAGCCATGAGACCGGCCAGCTAACTTACGCAAATGCAGGGCATGTGTATCCGATTGTGTGGTCGCACCGGGCCGTGGTCGCCAGCCGCCAAAAGTCAGATTGTTCAGATTGTTCAGTAGTCCCTACTTATTTAGATGTAAGAGGAGTCCCGCTGGGTATTTTGCCGAACTGGGCTGCGGCGGCGGGAAAGCTACAGATGACGGCTGGCGACGTGGTTTTGCTCACCAGCGATGGCATTACTGAGGCGACGGTGCACTCGGCTGATAACGGCTCTTTTATGCTCAATCAGGAGGGGCTCTGGGAATTTTTGCAGCAGCAGCCGACTGAGTTGAATCTTGATAAATTGCTCTCTTATGTTCGCCTTTCTGAAGGCGAGCAGGAAGATGACCAAACTATTCTGTCACTGGAGGTGACATCATGCTAAAAACAGAACTCGTCGTTCCCAGTGATTTAAGGTTTTTGGCCGTGGTGGAGCACTGGATGCTGGAATCTCTACAGCTAGAGATCGCTCAAGATATTGACTGGCAAGCGGTGGAAAAGCGGCTGCGGCTGGTTGTCGTAGAAGTGTATTCTAATATTGTTCGCCACGCTCATCACGAAAAGCCTGAACTGCCTGTGCTGATTCGGATTGAGCTTGATAAAAACAACCTTTGCGTGGAAATATGGGATCACGGCGTAGGATTTAAACTGGACGAGTACGCAGCTCCCGATCCTAAGGATTTTCAGGAAGGGGGCTATGGCTGGCTGATTTTGCACCGGATTATGGATCGGGTGGAGTATCGGTTGCAAGTGAGAGGCGATGGCGAAGCCTTCCAAGGGAATCGCAACTGCCTGAAGCTAGAAAAAGACCTGACTCTGGATTTTGACTGAGCCGCTGCTTAGCTGATTGGGGCACTGCCGTACTGAGCAGCCGCTTCCCCTACTTGCCAGGCCCAGAACTGGTCGCCCCAAGAAAAGTGCCACCACTCGTTAGGATGCTGACAGAATCCGGCGATGTTCATGGCTGTTGCTAATAGCTGACGGTGCTGGTGATAGGATTGGGCCTTGGGGTCGGCGCTATCCCTAGCAAAGTGCTCAGGATAGGAGCGGGCGGATATTTCGTCGATGGGTGAGCCCATGTCAATGGGTTCTCCAGCAGTGTTGACCAGGGTGAGATCGACGGCTGCGCCAGTACTATGGGGGGGCGGCGTGGCAGGATCGGGACTGGGAATA
>JBBQAC010000021.1:0-29485 GCA_038315915.1 Phormidesmidales cyanobacterium | reverse complement strand
AATACCATTCTCTAGCCAGTAGGATGGTTCTATTAGGAGTTTGGGCTCAGGCATAGCAATTTTCCCTTATTCACCTCTACATTCTAGCGCCTTCACATGCGCCTCCATCTACTCGTAAGATTCACTACCGTGAGAATAGTGAATCTCTCTCAGTACTCTCACGAAGCAAGTACCTCGTCTCGCACAATGTGAAGCCGAATAATTTTAGGTCGCTCAGCCGCCTCAACGGTCCAGCGCTAACTTGCGATCACTCGCTTCCATCTCCACCCAGCGCTCTTTGTAGTCCAGTAGCTTCACCATCCCAAACCAAAAAGACAGTGACGTATTCGGATAGTCAAAGCTCAGGATAATAAACCCAATAGCGCTGTTGCAGAGATTCAGTTACCTTTGAGCTGTTAATCGCTTCCAGCAATCCTTCCAAAAAGGATTCTCTCCAATTCTTCCTGTTACCCAAATTAAAGGGCCGGTGTGCCGTCTGCATGACGCTTTTGGTGCCAACTCCACGCGTGCTCAATAATTTGAGCCAGGTCAGAGTACGCTGGTTTCCACCCCAATACTCGCCGAGCCTTTTCACTAGAGCCAACCAAAATAGGCGGATCGCCAGCTCGTCTACTTTCCTCGACGATGGGAATTTTTTGCCCCGTGACTTGTTTAGCAGTTTCAATCACCTCTCTCACCGAAAAACCACTGCCGTTTCCTAAATTAAAAACGTCGGAGCCATTACCGTCAACTAAATACTCCAGCCCTAGAACATGAGCTTCTGCTAAGTCGCTAACGTGAATATAGTCGCGAATACAGGTTCCATCTGGAGTCGGATAGTCTGTCCCAAAAATGCTAATAGCCTTTCTATGACCCAGCGCAGTTTGCAACACCAGAGGAATGAGATGTGTCTCTGGAGAATGATCTTCTCCTAACCGTCCTTCTGGATCTCCACCTGCCGCATTAAAGTATCGAAAGATAACGGACTTTATCCCATGTGCCGTATCGAAATCTTGTAGCATTTTCTCTACAATGAGCTTAGTTACACCATACGGATTAATAGGATTTTGCGGCTGAGATTCTATAATAGGAACTTTCGTGGGCACTCCGTAGGTTGCGCAAGTAGAAGAGAATACAATCTGACTCACGCCAGAATCTCTCATTGCTTCCAGTAGCGTCAAGGTACCGACCACGTTGTTTCTATAATATTTTCCTGGATTGCTACAGGATTCACCAACATACGCATAGGCCGCAAAATGCACAACCGCAGATATCTGATGCGACTGAAATATACTGCACAGTAGCTCGTAGTTACTAATGTCTCCTACTACCAGCTCAACGCCTAGCACTTCTTCCACTAGGTCTAGATGGCCATATTCCAAATTGTCTAAAACTAAGACCTTACAGCCTTTTTCCCGCAAGGCTAAGACCGTATGAGAGCCAATATAACCCGCACCGCCTGTGACTAAAACCGTCTTGTTGGGAAGTACCATAGATATTGAGAACTACGCACAATGAACGTGTTAAAACCATAGCATCAATTGAACCTGGTTCCAACTCAGTTTGTTTGAGTTGGAACCAAGCATAAACGTCACCAGCCATAGCTCCAGCAATCACTATTAAGCCGTGAGTCTACCCGTCATATCGGTCAGCTTTGGCTAAGCGCCAGGGTGAAAAGGAGGGTGACGAGACTTGATTTGAAGTAACCATCAAAATAAATTGATGGGAGAATGGAAACGCTTAATCCATTCATACTTTACTCAGACGGCAGCGAACAGATGAAACCAGGGAGCAAATACTATCCTTTATTTGACTATCTACAGCGTCACGGTTCTGACGAGTGTCAGCTGACCTTTACTGAAATCGAGCGGCTGTTGCAAAAGCCTTTACCAGCTTCGGCTCGGCAGTCGGCCTGGTGGAGCAATCGCGATAGTAACAGCGCTTTACAGGCTAAGGCGTGGGTACAAGCGGGCTACCATATCAAGACGGTAGATTTTGACCGAGAGGCGGTGCGCTTTAGTAAATTTCAGGCCCAGTATGTCGTGCAGCGCAGTGAAGATGCCATTTTGTGGGATCAGATAGCGGTGCGGGCTCTGCGCAAGCATATGAGCCTTACCCAGGCAAAATTTGCCCAAGCGCTGGGCGTGCGTCGCCAAACCGTCAGCGAATGGGAAAACGGGGTGTATGAGCCGGATCGCTCTACCGCTAAGCATTTAGAGCTTATTGCTGAGCAGCGTGGATTTGAGGCTTAAGCTGCAATTCAAAAAACAGGCATTGCCATAGCTGTTTCTTGACATTTGTCCGCTAAGCGTGCAAACATAAGTTAGTATTCAGTCGAACCCAATTTCGCCCCATCACAAATCGTGATTAACTAACCGCTATGACCGCACGTACTTTGCCTGCTAGCGATCGCCCCTCGTCATCCCTCTCCCAAAGCGCCTTTTCCGAACTCACGGAACTCACAGAAAGCACCACAAGCTTTGAGCTATCGCCACTCTCTCCGGTAGAAGGCGAACCTTTGCGCCACATTTTGCTGGGCAGTCCGGGCGGCGTGAGGCAAACCATTCATCTGCTGCACATGCTGCGCTATGTCGAAAATGCGCTGTGGAGCCCGCTAGTACCCATCCCCAATAATCAATTGATTATTACCCCTCGCCAGGGTGAGGTGATGAGCATTTTAGTCAGGCATCTACAGCGCAATTAGAGCGCAATTACTCTGTCAATCCACGAATTTTACGAGATTTACTCAATTAATTCACCACTCTCTTGAAGTGAATGCAGCCGCTGATACAGCCCGCCTTCTTGGAGAAGCTGTTCATGGCTGCCGACTTCACTAATCCGGCCCTGATCTAGCACAACAATCTTGTCAGCATCGCGAACCGTGCTGAGGCGGTGGGCAATGATGATCAGCGTGCGGGTGCCAAAGAGCGATCGCATCGCCACCTGAATCGCCCGCTCAGACTCATAGTCCAGGCTAGAAGTCGCCTCATCGAATACCAGCACGTCTGGGTTGACAATCAGCGCTCTGGCAATCCCAATTCGCTGTCTTTGCCCGCCCGAAAGCCGCACGCCGCGCTCTCCTACGGTTGTCAGATATCCCTTTGACAACTGCTGAATGAAGTCGTGAGCCTGAGCAATTTTGCAGGCTGTTTCAACCTCTTCAAAGCTGGCTGTCGGATTGCCGTAAAGCAAGTTGTCTATTAGCGTGCCGTTAAAGATATCGACCTCCTGATGCACGATCGCCAGTCGCTTGCGATACCCGGTCACATCTAGCTGGCGAATATCCTGACCGTCGATCAGCACTGCGCCTTGATCCGGCTCAAAGTAGCGCAGCAGCAGCTTCACCAAAGTAGATTTACCCGAACCGGAGCGACCGACCAAAGCGACTGTTTGATACGGTTCGATCAGCAGCTCGATGTTGTTCAATACCGGTGTAGCTGAGTTATAGCCAAAGGTGAGTTGGTGGAAATGCACTTTGCCAGTGAACTGGTAAGTGGGGCTATTGGGTAAGAGTGCCCCAGCGTCACTGCCGGGCTGTAGCGCGGTAAATTCTTGAAACCGAGCCATAGGCGCGTAGCGGCGGGAAAACATCTCAGCGAGTTCGCAGATGGGATTGACTTCAGCGTAGGCCATACTGGCGACCGTCAGCGTGGTGATGAAGTGTCCGATAGAGATTTTGCCATTCACGGTGAGCCACAGCGTACAGACAAGTACGACAAACATACAGCTTTGCACGATGGTGCGCTGGTAGGTGCTCAAGATGGTATATCCCTTGTGAATGCGGTAGTCGAGCACTTTGAACTCGCGGTCTAAGCGCTGGGTTTGGCGCTGTAGCTCGGTGAGTTCGTTGCCAAATGCTTTGACCGTTTTAATATTGGAGATAATCTCTGAGTTGCGGCTGTCGGTATTTTCAATGTACTGATCGAGCCTTTCTTCTCTGATGGAGAGATCTTTTAGCCCCAGTAGGCTGTGAAGTAAAATCCCCGCAACTGAGACGAAGACGATTGTCGCAATGCGCCAGTCAATCAGGCTGATGACAACAAAAATACCGACAATGCGCACTGTTTTAGGAATGAGCTGTTCGGTGATACTGGGATAAGTCCAGGTGAAATTTGACAGACCTTTCGCCACTCGGGCAGCGATGCGGCCCGAGTTGTTCTCGTCGTAGTATTCCAGCGGCAGGGTCAAGATTTTTTTCAGCGCTCTCTCGGCATGGTCGCGGCGGGCGCGAAAGGCGGTGTCCCAGCCAAACCAGCCGCCTAGCCAGGGCTGAATGGGCGCACGTCCAACAGTGACCAGGGCGATCAGGCCAACTAATACGAATAGTGAAAACTGCTGAGTCACTGGCTGACCGAGGCGCTGCGCAATGTAGCTGATCGCCTGCTGGAGTTTGGCATCGACCGTTTGCTGAGAAATCAGATTGAGAATTTGCCCGGTAGCATAGGGCACAAAGAGATCGATCACTTCAAAAAAGCTCATCATAGTGGCGCTAAAGAGAGTGATCCGCCAGTAGGGCTGGTAGTAGCCCAAGATGCTCAAAAACTTGTTCATGGGTTTGAATAAGAGGTTACGAAAAGGGTCGAAGCTGGGCTTCGATAGTGAACAAAACAATGTCGACAGCGCTCCTAATAATGCTGCTTCAAAATAGGACTTTTGCTAGAAAAACTGGGAAACAGAATGCAGCAGTGAAAGAACACTGCTGAGAAAAAGTAACACTGCTTACATGACAGGGCAGTTTCTTTGCCAGCAGCAAACTTCGTAAAGCGATCGCTCCACCATCAAAGTCAGTCGCTCAGAGTCACTCACTCAAAGTCAGTCACTGTACTCGACGTTGCTGCCTTGGCCAATCCAAACCGGCGTCTGCAAGTTTCTGCAAACGCGAGGGGAGTACGGCGTCAAAGCTTTTTGATTACTTGTAGTCTTGATTACTGGTAGTCGCTCAGGAATACCGTTCAGGTATGATCCAAAGGCGGTGATCGGGCTTAATACTTAATGCGGATGAATGAATTGATCCAAAACATGATGGAACCTCCCAGATATTGCTTAAAATGATGTTTGCTAGGGTACGCGCCTTGGAATGAGCTGCGCTTCAGGCTCTTTTTAGCCTGCTCGTCTTTTGGGCTGGAGCCTGCTTCTGTGTTTTCCAGGCAGGGCACTCCTGCCTGTGCAGACCGTTTGCTAATTGTGTTTTGCTAATCGTGTGAGTACGACTGGAGATAAAGGGAGTTAACCATCGCTTAGCTCTAACAAGCGTTAGAGGGGCTGTGTATCTTAGGCTGTTAAGCCAATCTAGCAATAATAACCATACAAAATTGATTTTGCAACCTTTTAAACTACTTTTTTTGGACTTTAATAGATAAAGACCGCTAAAAGGCAGGTTGAGATGGCGTCAGGCTATTCGGATTGGTTTGAGCCACTTTACGCGGAAGCGCAAGGGGATGCTTCTCAGGTGACCTGGGCGCTATCGGGAGCAGTGCCGTCTTTGACGAACTGGCTAGCGCAAAACCGGCAGGTGATAGCAGGGCGGAACGGGCTAGCGGTCGTTAAAAAAGAGACTTTTGCTAAGAAAGAGAGTCGGCTTAGCGATCGCGTTCAAGTTCAATACCGGGCACCCGGCTAGCGTCAGGCTTTTACCGGCTCAACTTCTGCCGCTTGCGCTTGTAAAACTGGGAAGCGGCAATGCCAAAGCTGTAGAGAATGCCCGCATTGCTACCGGCCCCCACCGCTGCGCCAATCAGGGGTAGCAGCTCAACCACACTCAGACCGCTCTTAATGGCTGTGGAAGTGCCCAGAGAAAGGCCGAAAATGGCGAGCGCTTCTCCTTTGCGAGCCGGGTCTGCAACATCAAAATCATAGACAGCCGCAACCCGGTACAGCATTTCTGACTGAAGCGCGGCAACAGCAGCCAGATCGACGGCGAACAGGCCAAGTGCTAACGGGGGGACAATATTCGTGGCCAGACCAATTCCGCCCGCTCTGATAGTCGTATCGACAATAATGCGGTGGGCCAGGTCTTCAGCCGATTCGCCGGGATACTTGGCGCTCAGCTTAATTACGTCTGCCTTGGCTTTCTCTTTGTCTACTCGGCCCAGGGCGCTGGTAAGCCAACCCAAACCCGGCACCCTGGCAACGTAGTCTACTGCTGGGTTTTCGGCAATGGGATGAAGTGTTCTGCCAACGCTTTCGGTGGTTTGTTCGATGGCGGTATGAGCGGAGTCGGTGGCCGCTTCGCCGACCCAGGCTGAAGTATCCAGGGCGGCTGTCGAAACTTTGTTGAAAATTTGAGTGCCGACGGCTGAAACCAGTCCGCCAAGCTGCTCTGCGGTAGAAAAAGCTTGGGCAAAGGATGTGGATAACTTGTCCTGATTGTCAGCCATTGGGGCAAAGTTCCGTATACGCGCGATTGAAGACTTGATAAATAATAGTCCGCGCTGTGAGAAAATTACCTCTGCTGTAAGATAGGTTTTCAGCGCCTGCATGAAGGGACGACTTCGGGAGAACGGTTTCTCAGCGAGAAGAACAAAGGCAACAGCAAAAGATAGGCCGCATAGGGGATAAATCCGGGGCCAACGCCCAGTACAGTCGCCGGAATAAGTCCGGCAATGTTCCAGGGAATGAGCGGGGCAATGACAACGGCGCTGTCTTCTAGCGCCAGGGCAAGCTGCTCGTCGCCGATGTTGGCAACCCCACTGTTCTCGAAGCTGGCTTTGGAAAATTGCCGTTGAGTGAGCCAGTGGGCGTGATAATGAGGCTGCATCATCTGGCCAGTGAGGAGAATAGCAATGGTTTGGGTGCAGCCAAAAAGATTAGCCAGAACAGCAACGAGGACGGTAGCGCAACCTAGCTGCCGCTGGGTGCGAATGCGGTCGAGCCAGCGACTGGCAAAGCTGAGGACGCCGCTCCCCGCAAAAATTCCGGCGAATGCCGTGGAGAGTAGAACAACTAGCGTGGCTTTGGCCATGGGCAAGAGACCGCCACCCAGAAGAATGGTTTGGAGGGGTGTGGTCTGGTCGAGATGGTAGCCAAATAAGGCGAACTGAATGAGTTGGAGTAGTGGCGTGTGTTGTTGCTGATGGGCGATCGCTATGCCTAATCCAACGCTCACCAGCATCGCCAATTTTACATCTACGCGCAGCAGGGCCAATAGTAACAGAGCGATCGCCGGTAGCAGCACAATCGGCGAGAGATCAAAGATTGTGGGCAATTCGGCAATGATTGAATCTGCACCGAACGTCACCGGGTAAAACAGCGACAACGCCGCGTAAAAAAAGATAGAAAGGATCATTGGCCAGAGGCTGCTGATCGCCATATTACGCAGGTTGCTATAAAGCGATGTGTGGGTGATGCTGGCGACTAGGTGAGCGCTGGAAGACATGGGGGAGCAGCGATCGCCCACAAAAGCCCCAGCAATAATCGCGCCTGCCACCGGATTGAGATCGACATGGCTACTGCGGGCTATCACCATCAGAGCGATGCCAAGCGTCCCGACCGCACCAAAGGAAGTCCCCATCAGTACCGAGACGGCGCTGGTGAGCAAAAACGCCCAGAGCATAAAAAATCGCGCAGAAATCAGCCCGGTGCCGTAGTACACCAGTGCCGGGACAGTGCCTGCTGCCATCCACACAGCGGTAATGATGCCAATCAGCAGCAGCACATTAATGACCGGCAGTGATTGACGAGCGCCCGCTATGCCCATCTTTAGCAGTGAGCCTGGAGAAAACCCACGGCGAATGAGAACAGCTGTTAATAAACCGAGCGCTATCAACAGCGGATAGGCGATAAAGGTATTGGTGAGAGCGCTGGCAACCAGCAGCCCAAACGAAATCAACAAGACTGCGATCAGGTCAATGTTTTGTGGTTTATTCATCTCAGGCATGGGGCGCATCGGCACAGTCTCTCCCACGCGAAATCGCCGCCTGGTCAAGTCGGCACAGGTGAACCTGGGTTTGCAGTTTGCCGCCCATACGCTGGTAAAAGCGAATGCCGGACTGATTGTGAATATTCACCGTCCAGTCAATGCGTCCGCAGCCGTAGTCCGTAGCTATTTGGCAGAGTTGTTGAATCAGGCGAGTACCAATGCCCTGGTTGCGATACTCGGGCTTGACAAAGAGATCGTCTAGCCAGATGCTGGGCTGAGCGCGAAAGGTAGAGTAGGTGAAGTGGTAGCTGGCAAAACCTACGGGCGAAGTTCCCAGGTTGCTTTCAGCGAGCAAATCCGCTAGCAAAATATGGGCCATTGGCTGCGGGCCAAAGAGAGTTTTATCGAGTTTTTCGGCGGTGGCAGTGACTGCGTTAGGACAGCCGTCAAAGTCGGCTTTGAGGTGAATAAGCTGGATCAGGCTTTGCAGGTCGGTGCGTGTTGCTGAGCGAGTACGATAAGGCAAGGCGGTCATGGTTTGTGTAAGGGCAAGGCTGTGGGTCTTAAAGCTATGGATCTACTGTAAAAGGCGGGCAAAGTAATGGGCAACGCATGGGGCTGATGGTTTGTATCGATGCTGTCGATGGCGGTGGCGATCGCTTTCGGCTCTACTGGTTAACAGTTGGCTAACAGTGCGTGACCTTGTAATGGGCGATGGCTAAAGCAGACGGGCTGAAAATTTCGCTGAAAATCTCACAGTTAGTGGCACTGGCGGCGGTGGCTGAGCAGGGGAGCTTTAGCGCGGCGGCTTTGCAGCTTGAGCTGGCGCAGTCTACGGTGAGTCATGCGATCGCTACTCTCGAAGCGGATCTGGGCGTCGTCCTGCTGCTGCGCCATCGCACTGGTGCGGTGCTCACCCCTGTTGGCAACCAGATCTATCAGCAAGCGCGAGATGTGCTCAGCGGCCTTGGCAGTATTCGACAGACCGCCGATCAGGCAAAAGAACTTAAAACTGGGCGGGTGCGCTTGGCAGCGGTGCGGACGGTGGCGACACATCTGTTGCCGGATGTGATTTTTCGCTTTCGGCAGGTGCATTCCGGCATGACGGTAGAAATTACTGAATACGATTCCTACAAGGAAGTAGAACAGGCGTTGCGCGACGGGCAGGCAGATCTTGGCTTTACTTTCTTGCCCACTCCGATGGGATTTCAGTCTTGGGAGTTGTTTCGTGAAGAATTTGTTGCTTTGCTGCCGCCAGCGGAATCGTTAGAAGATCTTGAAGATCCGCTGAGCTGGGAACAGCTTGTGGGCTACTCACGGGTGGCAAATGTGCGGTCTTCTCTACACAATCGTTGGATAGAAGACCATCTGAAGCGCTTTGGTTATTCTCTGCCGGTGGATTATGAAGTGAGAGAAGATTCTACGCTGATGAGCATGGTCAAGAAGGGGCTGGGCGCAGCCGTGCTCGCTCGGTTGGAGGCCGAACCAATTCCTACGGGGGTGAGAGTGCGATCTTTACCTGAGCCTTTGGAGCGAGTGGTAGGCGTGGCGATGCTGGAGGATGCGGTGCTGCCTCGGGCAGTGTTTGTTTTTTTGGATGTTTTGCTGGCACTGCCGTTGATCTATGAAAAGTAAGTGCAAACGCTCACTTTTATGCAGAGAGTGACCGGTTTTCAGGAAAGTGAGTAGCGGCGACTGTAGTGGTCTGAGCGGGTGCAGCTTTTCCATTCAGGTCACTTTGAGCAGAGATCGTATACTATCTTCAAGAAAATCTGTTAGAGCTTTCACTTTATTTTTTTCAGTATCCTCTCTTTACCGTCCCTCCGAACGTTATCGGTCAGGTCTGCTATGCACCCGGCTCATCAACCTTCCGCTTTCAACAGCCAGCGGCTCATCCACAGGGCGATCGCGCTCAAATTCCTCACCACCATCGGCAGCTTGAGCATCACCGCTGCACTCTTCCTCAGCCGGTCCAGCTATTCGGCGGGAATGAATGCGTCAGAGAACGCACGGTCACTCTCAGCCCAAGTAGCTCAGGTAAATGCTCGCAATCAAAAAAATTCTGACTTGACTGGCGCGGCGGCTGAAAACAATAAGACTGCGCAGCTTCGCGATTTTCTCGACGAACAGAACTGGGGCGCTGCTGATCGCGAAACCCGGCGACTGCTATCTGGCGAGGACTATCCCTACGGCCCCAACATAGCGACTGTTCCGCTAGATCTGATTCGTGCGATTGACGAGGCTTGGCTGACCGCTAGCAACGGGCGATTTGGGCTCAGCGTTCAGGCCAGGATCTGGGCGGCGGCAGTGGCAGCCCATCCTAATGATAGAGACGTGGCGGTGAATGATTTTCGCGATCGCGTCGGCTGGAAGCTTACCGCCCCACGCCCCGAAGTTGATTTCATTAGCAGTGATTGGCTCAACGAATCCGAACTCAACTATTCACTGCAAGCGCCATCGGGTCATTTGCCCTGGGCTGGGGTGCCAGATGCAGCGGTACAAGGGATTTTAGCCGAGACCGTCAACGGCTGTGGGAGCTGTACCACCGATGCGATGCAGCTACGGAACGAACGATTTTATCTATATTTGCCTGATCTTTTTAGCCGGGTTCAGGTTGCTTTGAGTACGTCTGTGCCGATTGCGCAAGCCTGGCGATCGCCTACTCTCCTACATCAAATAAATCTCGCTGCACTTTACCCTAACGGCAGCAGCGTTCGGCCCATGACCCAGGCTATCAGCCCCAATAGCCAAACTCTCGCCGTGGCCAGTCGCAGCTCCTCACGCAGTGCCCTGGCGCTTTGGAACTTGGCAACAGGCACCCGCCGAGTTACGCTGCTCAAACCAGAAGCGGGCGTTCCGGAAGCGAGAGCAATTGCTTTTAGCGCCAACAGTCAACAGCTTTTTGCGGGTCTCTCTAACGGCAACATTCAGATTTGGGAGACGAGCCAGGGGAAATCACTGCGCAGTTGGACAGCTCATTCGGGTGGGGTAAGAGCGATCGCCCTCAGCACCGACGGGAATATTGTCGTTAGCGGTGGCGATACTACCCTGAAATTGTGGGACAGCACTGGTAGATTGCTGCGGACTTTACAGCTATCCGCAGGCGAGTCTCAACCGAGCGCGGTTCAATCTGTGCAGATCAGCCCGGACAATCAGCGATTAGCGGTTGCCACAGGGCGCACGATTCAGCTCTGGAATATTGGCACTGGTCAATTGATTAAAGTGACGGTGAGCACCACTGCTCAAAACCAGACGACCTTTGGCCCATCGCTTCCTCAGGCGATGGCCTTCAGCCCCGACAGTCGGCATTTAGCCACGTTAGACACCGATAACAGTATTAAATTGTGGCATACCAGCAACGGGGCCAGAGTCATCACGCTTCGCCAGCATCAGCACCCCGTACAGGCGCTAGCCTTCAGACCTGATGGCCAAACGTTGATCACTCGGGATGCCAATCAATCTGTTCTCTTTTGGGATCTCAGCACGTTTCAAAGCGAGCGCTCCATTTCCGTCGCCTCAGGCAATGCGCCTGGCCCGGTCGATACCAGCGATGCGATCGCCACCCCGCAGCCCATCACCCTCAGTCCCGATGGTCAAACCTTTGCTGTGCCGCTGACCTCGGCAGATTTTTCGCAGTCTCGTTTTGCGGTGGATTTGCGGGCGGTGGTGACGGGCGATCGCCTCACCGTTTTACCCGGCGTCGAGTACGGCAGCTTTAGCCCCAACAATCGCTTCTTGGTCACGAGCGGAGAAGTCCTTCAGGTGTGGCAGCCCTGACCACTCCATTAAGGAAACCGTTTGTACACATGGTTATGGCTATGGCCTCATCTGTTCATATTAATGCGGTAGGTATGGCGTGAATCATAGAACAGTCAGCCGTTTCAGGCGTTTCCCCTCTGATGTTATGGCTACTTTAATTGGTGGGTTGTCAGGCACTTTGGCAGTTGCGTTTGGTGTCAAATACTCACCAGATATGGGGATTTACTACTTTTTGAACTATCGCGTAGAACGCGATTTGCTCGACTGGCAGATTCTTTGGCTGTCGGTCGGTCTGCTTTTATTCGCATTGGGCATTTATGGTGGAGCTGTCGTCGTCAGGCAATTCTGCCCGCGCCGAGTGCCCACCTTTGAGCCAGCGCTGTTGGTTGGCGGTGGCATTGCAGGGCTTTTCGCTGGTTGCTCGATGCAGTGGTACGCTCTGGCAGACTTACCGATGGATATATTTTTATGGAGTAGTTGGAGACTCGGTATTATAGGCTCCCTGCTAGGAATGCTATTAGCCTGCCAGGTGAAATTTCGAAGAGCCCTTGGCCCCAGGGTCAATCTCTTAAGAATTGGCTTTCCTCTAATGCTTATCCTGTTATTGTTTCTGCTAAATTTCACTAGCTTTCCAGGCGTGAAAGCAACTGCCCAATCCCGTCAACAATGGGCTTCTCGTCATTTTCCCCTGTACGACAATCAGGTGAGTTACTTAAAGCGCTGTCCGCCGATTGTCAAAAGAGTCGGCAAAGTTGAGTTCATTGCACCCACCAAAGGTGTTAACTTCTTTGCCACCGAAGGAGGCTCTGGTCAACATGGGGAGCACACGCTAGAAATTATCGGTAGCACAGGTACAGGCGTTGCTCATTTTAAGTTTGGTATGGCTGGTGGCTTTGATGAGGTTCAGTTTACTCAAAACAATAAAACTGAAAATTTGTCCTGCTTTAATCCGAAGTGATTGAAACCTTCTCTAAAATACGCGAAAAAGGCGCGATTGTTCCCGATGAAAGACAATACTGTTGCACTGATGAGTACGTTGGGTGGTTTTGCCCTGGGAGGGTTGGGCTTTATGTTGTTCCCCTTTGTGCTGCTGAACTACCGGCAGGTCAGCGCTGGAGGATTTTACTCTTACTGGCAAGCGACCATATTAGTGTTTTATTTACTGGGTGTTTATGGCGTATCGCTTCTGCTCCGCCGAACCTATCCTCGCCGGTCGCGTACCTTTGAACCTTCGTTTTTGGTGCTCAGCAGTGGGCTAGGCTGCTTAGTCAGTTCTCTTTTATTCATTTGGATCGCGTTCTATAGGCCAGCCTGGCAGCGGCCATGGCTGGCTGTTTTGCCACTGCTGGCCATTTTTTCGATCACGCTGCTATGTACCCGACTAGGCTTTTTAGTTAAGTGTCGCAAAACAGCCGGTAGGCAGGGCACACTGCTGAGGCTGGTAGTCCCCGCGCTATTAATAGCCGCACTGTTTTGGATTTACAATGGCGACTTTCCCACCAATTTTGCCAGCGCCGAAGCTCGTCAGCAGTGGGCCTATGCAGAATTCACAGACTACCCCTCAGTCGTCCAAGAAATCCGCAGTTGTCAGCCGCTGACTGCTCGCCTCGGCGAGATTAAAACAGTAGCCCCGACTTGGGGCCGCAACTTCACGATTTACGATCAGGGTAGCTCCGGACACATGGGCGAATTCACGCTACAGCTCATCGGTACGAAGGGTACGGGTACGATTAACTTTGACTTTCACATTGGGACGAATGTCTATAAGCCAAAGTTTACACAGAATAATAAGACTAACGTTGTCACCTGCCATTAAAATTCGGTGCTGAGCGTGTTGGACAGTCACCAATAAGCAAGCCCGAGCTTCAGCGTGAAGAAGTTCGGGCTTTTTTAATATGCTGGGTTGGTTTTATTCAGCGCGGACTTCTTGGAAGGCTTTGTGAAACCAGATACCGCGCCGTCAGCTCACCAACTGGTCTACCAAAGCGCTCTAGGGCTGCTCGTAGTCGTAGTGCTGGCGTTTGGCGTCGTTTGGGTCGTAGCAGGCTGGGTCGTAGCAGGCTGAGTGCCGCCAGTCGTTGTTCCGCCGCCGGTCGTGACAGGGGAGCGCTGTTCAACAGTTGCAGGAATATCTTCCTCCATTTGTACGGTTCCATCGCTCGTTACTCCATCTCCACTCATAACAGGAGAGTCTTCCTCGACGGTTGCAGGAATATCTTCCTCCATTTGTACAGTTCCATCGCTTGTTACTCCATCTCCACTCATAACAGGAGAGTCTTCCTCAACGGTTGCGGGGATATCCTCCTCCATTTGTACTCCCTGGGCTCGCGCCGGTTGAGGCATCGAAAGCAGTAAGCCAAGTGATGACAGTACAGAAGCCGAGACGGCAATGCGTTTAATAAAGCTTGTTCGTAGCATTAAGGAATTTCCTCATAGATGTTATGCAAAAGAGCTAGCTACCAAAAACCTTCATCTCAGAAGATATTGGCCTAACTTCCTTCGTATATTTGCATACCTCGATCTACCGAAACTTCTGTCTACTGACGTGTTTGATCGTTCAATAATAAAGAGATTAGTCAGGGTTATAAAGAAAAAACTCTTTCTAATTGCATACGCAATAGCGTTGATTGACCCTGGCAGTGGCCAGTTCAGCTCCCTATTGAATAGTCCAACACTAGCTCATCACCTGGGACGCCTCGAATACCCCAGTTGTGTTTGGGTAGCTCAAACATTGCGATCTCAATATCTCCCACTGCTATACCTAGCTGTTGGTTAATTCGCTCAAAAAGCAGGCGCGTAAGCCTTTTTTTGCCGGGACTGATCGCCCTTCAAACATTACGATTTCGATAATGGTGTACCGTATAGAGCAAGTTGCCGGATAGTAAAAGTCTTCTGGCGCTAGCGGAAAGAATCGCTGAAACCGCTTGTCTTCTGGGATGCCGATGGCTTCCTGTAAACAGCTATGGACAATATCAGACAGCCCTCCCTTAATAGGGTTCATGCTTTCTGCACTGCCTGTAATTTTGACTTGAACCATGAAATCACCTCTGAGTCTTATCTATCATTGAAATGGATGATTAATACGGCGAACTATAGCAAGTACTGGTATGAATATCATGCTCATTCATGGATTAGGGCGCACTCCACTGTCGATGGGGGGAATGGCAGATGCGCTGCGCGAGGCCGGTCATACACCCGTTTTTTTTGGCTACGTTTCCCTGCTACAGACGTTTGATCAAATTGTGATGAGATTGCGCGATCGCCTGCAAAGTCTCTTCACCCAGGGAGCCTACGGCATTGTCAGCCATTCCCTCGGCGGTGTGGTCACCCGCGCCGCCCTGGCCCATGCCGATTTCCCACTGCCGCTGCACGTGGTTATGCTAGCTCCGCCCAACCGGTCCCCTCGCGTCGGACAACTTGCCGGCACCTTGCCCCCGTTCCGCTGGTTCGCTGGGCAAAGCGGTCACAATCTTGCCAGCCTAGAGTTTTATCAGCAGCTACCCGTCCTGAGTTGCCCTTATACGCTAATTGCGGGTACCGCTGGCATAACCGGCCCGCTAAGTCTGTTTGGTGAAGCGGTGAACGACTTTGTCTTAAGTGTGGAAGAAGTTAAAATGCAGCCGCAAGATGTCCCACTACAAGTGCCAGCATCACACTCCTTTATTATGGACGATAGAAGAGCGCAGGTAATGACCGTTGACGCTTTCTCAAAAGAATAAGCCACTGGCCAAAAGAAGCATCAGATCAGCAGAGCAGCGACTATTTCAAACCAGCATCTTCAGGCAAGTTCAACATGATATTGAGATTTTGCACAGCCGCGCCAGAAGCGCCCTTCCCCAAATTATCTAGCCGAGCAACCAGCAAAGCTTCTTGAGCCGCATCGTTGGCAAATACAAATAGCTGTACTTCATTCGTATGATTCGCACTTTTTGCTTCCAAAAAGCTGCCGTCGCGAAGCTGATCGGCATCTCCGTAAGGCATAACCTGTACAAACGGCTCACCTTCGTAGTACTCGCTCAGTGTCTCATGAAGCTGCTGCCCGGTCGGGGGCTGCGCTAGCGTCCACAGTGGCAAAGGCACTTGTACCACCATTCCCTGCTCAAAGTCGCCTACCGCTGGCACAAATATGGGGGTGTGGCTGATTCCAGCGTACCGCTGCATTTCTTTGACATGCTTATGACCAAACTTCAGGCCATAGGGACTGTAGGGCGTAGTTGATTCACCGTTCGGGCTCTGGGCCCTGAACCCTTCGTACTGGGCGATCATCTTTTTGCCACCGCCCGAGTAGCCAGAAATCGCATTGACGCTAAAGGGAAAGTGGGTAGGCAGTAATCCCGCCTTCACCAAAGGAGCCACAACTGCCAAAAAGCCGGTCGGATAGCAGCCGGGATTGCTGACTCTAGCTGACTGAGCAATCGTTTCTCGCTGACCGGGGGCTAGCTCAGGAAAACCATAGGCCCAGCCGTCAACAGTGCGGTGGGCGGTGCTGGCGTCTAAGATTTTGGTTTGTGGGTTAGTGACCCAGCTAACGGCTTCGCGGGCGGCATCATCTGGCAGACACAGCACACACACATCAGCGGTATTGAGAAGCTTAGCCCGTTCAACCGCGTCTTTGCGCTTGGCTGCGTCAATGCTGATCACGTCAAGATCGGTGCGCTCAGCAAGGCGCTGATAAATTTGTAGTCCTGTTGTGCCCGCTTCACCGTCAATAAAAACTGTAGGAACGCCCATATGCTCACTTCGCTGCATCGCAGCTTTGCTGCCGTCATTAGATAGATTGTCAGATCATCCTATCGGATTTGGGGCGTCCAGATCGAACTTGTCAGGAGAGCGCTATGGGGTATTAGCTGCCAAAAGCGGCGGAGCGAATCAATTCAGGGGTAGCCGCTGGGACGCTGGCTGATTGGTTCGCTGTGACCCACCGCTTAGCGGGCTTTTTTCGCAAGTTTATTTGGGTGTTTTCTCCTGAAGCGTCTTCTAGTTCAGCGGTACCCGGTAAAAAGATTTGGCGATCGCAGTCGGGGTAAAGAATTTGACACTCTTGAAAGATGGTGTTAGCGATGAGGGCGTACTTCGCTTTGCGGTTGAGGCGTAGCAAGATTACCCGCAGGCGATTTTGCAAGTCTTGAACAGTCAAAATTTCTTTGTGGAGTAAGGCTTCGAGCAGCGAAAGGGTGCTGATTTTGGCAATGCGATCGCTGTCATTTTCCCAACTGTCGTAGCACAGGCAGTAAAGCATTTTTTTGATCCGAACAATTTCAGGCGATAAGTCCAGCCGCTCAGCGATGTCTCCATACAGTACTGACGTGGGAGACTCTAACGGGCCTGACAGCTCTACTTCTAAAATGCTTTCTGAAATTTCCCCTGTTGGGTCTTCAGGGAGGGCAGCGGCAGGTGTGGGGGCTCTGGCACCCGTAATTTCCAGGTAAAAAGCTTGCAGGTTGTCGAGAATGACTTCGGCAACTTGGGTATAGGCTTCCTGACGGTTGAGCGTACTGACGATTTGATAGAGGCTGTGACGGCATTCGTCAAAGGTCGCATTGCGGTCAGTCAGAGATTCGAGCAGCATTTTGAGGGGCACGCCCTCCAGTACCGTCAAGTCGTTTTCCCACATCGTTTGGTGGGTTCCGTACAGCAGCTTTTTGATACGCGCTCGGTTAGGATGCTCCGAAAGAATCTTCACGGCTGCATTGAGCGGCGTAATTATTAGGGGTGCAACAGCCGCAGTTGGATCTTCCTCTTCGGGGCGCATCCCCAGCGGCCAGACGTGATAAGCCGAAATCCCCTCTTCTATGTTTTTGAGCGACAGTTCGCCAATATAGCTAGCGTCAAGCTCCAAACGTGACTTGACCACATCGTAAACTACCTGCGACATACAGATGGCCCCAGGCTTGGCCTCTGCCTCTAACCGGGCGGCAATATTCACCCCGGTGCCCATCATGTCCTGCTGATTGAAGAAGATATCGCCCAGGTGGACGCCCACACGGTGGACAAAGTGTTCGTTGGCTTTACCAGCGCGGGCAAAGCCAGCAAACGTCTTTTGCATTTCCACTGCGCAAGCTGCTGCCTGAACCGCGCTGACAAAATACATCAGCACCCCATCGCCGATTGTTTTGAGAATTTGTCCTTCAAAGAACTCGCACAGCTCGGTAATTAGCTGCAAATCGCGGTTTATCACCGTCAGCGCTCTATCTTCATCCTGTGACATGCGCTTGCTAAAACCAACCGCATCTGTAACCACGATGGCGGCCAAAGTTCGCTGGATTTGAGGATGCACAGGGGTATTCATGGGTAGTAGACGCTATCTGACAACTTTACTTTTCCCGAATTTGTGGGGCAAGTGTCCAACGGATATCCCTCTAAACGGGAATCTAAAAGGTGGTTCACTGACTCTTATTAAATTGCGGTGGGTACCGAATAAGGACTTAGTTTAAGGACTTGATTTCAGGTTTTTCTGGGCAATGCGGATTGAGCCCGTGAGCGCAGCTAAAAAACTGGGTCGTGAATAGCATCGACGCACTGGTCATCGATCCACTGGCGATCGCTCTTTTCGCACTCTGCGCGATTCTCCTTGAAAGGCACCACCGCAGGGTAGAAGGTGGATTCCGGGCTCACTAAGGGATCGGGGTCTGCCAGGAGAGCACTACTTTTGAGCTGAATCAGGGCAAATATCGCGATCGCGCTGACAGCCACGCTAGCACAGGCCACTGGCATGACAAACGGGTTGCGGGTTTGCAGGTTGCGGTAGTAGGTTCGACGGTTGCGCCCGGCCAGACAGGCGGCATAAAATTCCTGACTGAAAATGGGAAACGACAAACGCAGGTCAATGGCATGAGCGCGGGGGATGAGCACACCGTTCATAGCGCCGATCTGTACAGGTGTAAAACTCGCAGCGATTGCTTCGGGCATTCTCCCGATCAGGCGGCTGGCATGGGGAAGGGTCTTAGGTAGTTGGCTAATACCGTCAGCAGAACCTAGCGGTGCACTGGCCTGTCGCTGCCTGATCGTTCGGCGCTCGGTACCTGCGATCACGACGACATAGGCCCCTCTGCCAAAGAAAGGAATCGAAAAACGCAGGTCTACAGCATGGGGGCGAACGATCAAAGCGCTTTCGATGGCCTGAATTTGATCGGGCGTAAAAGTAACCCTCACATTTTCTGGCATTCTTTGTAGCATAAAACCAGCATTTGGGCTTGGCCGGAACAGTTGACTCATAGCTGGCGATGGCGAGGGTTTGAACATTACAAAGCGTATAGACGTAAGTTGCCCACATCCAGTTGGTAGTTAGGAGATACCTCTGTAAAGTCTCGGTAAAGCGAGGGGCAAAGGTTCGATGGGTTCAGCCTGATTGGTAGCAGCCGGTGAAAATCGTTAGAATTCTCTCGTGAAGATTGTCTTTTTGTAGCAGCCGGATAGATCATGATTGACTTGCGCAGTGATACCGTGACGCAGCCCACAGCCGGAATGCGTCAGGCAATGATCCAAGCGCCAGTAGGGGACGATGTGCTGGGTGACGACCCGACGGTCAATGCGCTCGAAGCCTACGTTGCTGAGCTGTTGGGCAAGGAAGCAGCGGTGTATATGCCGTCAGGGACAATGACCAACCAGGTGGCACTGCGATCTCACACTCAGCCGGGAGACGAGGTGTATTTAGAAGCCGAAGCCCACATTTACTACTACGAAGGGGGCGCTCCGGCTGCGCTTTCGGGGGTAACTTGCCGGTTGCTACCTGGAGACAATGGCGTCTTTACAGCCGCTGAGTTAGCCCAGAGTTTGCGCCCTGAAGATCCGCACTTTCCGCGCGCTCGGCTGGTCTGTATCGAAAACACGCACAACCGCAGCGGCGGACGTATTTTTCCTTTACGGGCAGTTCAAGAAATTGCTCAGTTTTGTCAGCAGCGCGACTTGCGGTTGCATATGGACGGGGCGCGATTTTGGAATGCCTGCACCGCAACTGGGATCGCGCCCGCTGAATATGCCGCTCCCTTCGATACGGTGAGCGTTTGCTTTTCTAAGGGGCTGGGGGCTCCGGTGGGGTCTGCGCTGGTCGGCACAGCCGCACAAATGTCGACCGCTCGTCGGTTTCGTAAGATGTTTGGCGGTGGGATGCGGCAGGCGGGCATGATTGCGGCTGGGGCACTCTATGCGTTGGAGCATCAGCGCGATCGCCTCCAAGCAGACCACGACAATGCGCAACGATTAGCGCAGGGGTTGACCGCCCTCAAAGGGATCTCAATTGACCCAAGCAGCGTCCAGACAAATATTGTTAACTTTGAGGTGCTTGAAGCAGCTGCCGAAGTCACAAAAGGGCTGGCTCAGCGAGGCGTAGCGGTGCTGGCAACGGGCGCTCACAAAATTCGCGCCGTGACCAATCTAATGGTGAGTGAAGATCAAATTGACCAGGCGATTGAGGCCATCGCACAGGAAGTTGGTAGCTTGCGTCCCGTCGCTAAAGTCGGTTGAAAAACATTGGCAAATCGGGCGGACAGACACCGTTTTATCGTCAATTGAAGGCAGTTTGATAGAGGTCTTCAGTCCGATTGTTTAGCCGGATTACTGACACAGGAATAGCCGTTTGGCGGCGCGGGTAAAGGCGACATAATAGAGCTGATTGCGCTCGATGACTTTGCGGTTCAGCATCAGATTGGGCACATCTACAAACACATCTTGAAAGGTTGAGCCCTGGCTTTTATGGACGGTCAGGCTGTAGGCGTAGCTGACGTCGTGAAAAAGCTGTTTGAAATCCCAAAAAGACATCCATTGTTTTTTCTCAGCGTAGTCTGAGAGGAGACCTTTTAGACGGGGTTGTTCATCTTCGTGAAGGACTTTGAGCTTGCGTTCCTGATGTTCTTCAGTTTCTATTTCTAGTTCCCACACCAGCCAGCCTTCAAAGCGAGTCAGGTAAGCATCAAGCACGGTACATTCCTCGGAGGTTTGCAGCAAAATGCTGTCTCTCCCTAAGCAAAGGTTTTTGGCGACGAGCCTTTCACCCGCCACAAATCGGGCGGCTTTATCGCCATAGATAGCCGCACGGATTTTGTTGTTGAGGTAGTTAACTCGCTGATTGGTGTAGGCGAGCACACGCACCTGGTCGGGATCTCTTTCGTAGGCGGAGCTGGTAAAGGCACGCAGCATCAGCTTTTCCCAGTGCGGTAGGGGCAAGGTGAAAATGCCTTCGGTGTTAGTGGGGTTGCGATCGCTTTGCGGTCTCGGCATCATCGGCCTATCCAAATGCGTCCGCACCTCCTCAGCCAGCAGACCAATCGCGCCGCCGTAGCGAATCACTTCAGTCAGGTCGCTGCGGTGAAAAATCCGCTCAAAGCAGGGAGCCTCCTCCTCACCGACCGGCGGCAGTTGAGCTGAGTCACCGACAAACAAAAGCTTGGTGCCCTGGGTCAGTTGGGAGACCGAATTGATCAGCAAATCCCACATTTCCTGGTTGATCATCGAGCATTCGTCCACAACCACCAGATCGTACTCAGTGGTTAAATTTTTACGATCTCTGTCCGGTTCAAACTTCTGGCCACCGGTCTCTTTGTCAATCACTGGTCGGAGCCCGAGCAGCTTACAGCAGGTCATACAGTCAACCTCGCAGCCCCAGCGATAGGCCATGGCCTGTAATACCTTAGTGGCCTTATTGCTGAGCGCGGTGAGGGCAATAGCTCTGCCGTCATACTGCTGATGCAACCGGGCGATCAGCGCTTGTAGCAGGGTGGTTTTGCCGGTGCCTGCGTAGCCAGTAAGCAGGTAGATTTTCTCATCGCTGTGAACGAAGTCCTCTAACGCCTGGAGTGCTTCCCATTGCTGCCTGCTCAGATCAATGCCGGGGAGAACCGCTGGAATGGGCTCTGTGAAGTCGGAATCGGTAATAGTCGGCGAGGTCGGGGGCATGGGTAAGCAGTGTGGCTATGGCTTATTGTAGCCGCCTTTTTTAATCGCTTTGAACTCTAGCGATCGCGTTGCGATCGCATCGTGGCAAGTCATTAAGAGCGATCCTGTGCCCTCGCATTCTCAGCGGACATTCAGATCTTATCAGCGACTTAATTTAAGCTGAGAGGGCTTACTTCGTTTTGGGTTTGAAGAATCGATGAATTATCTGCCTTTGGCTGCACGCATTTTTCTGGCGCTGATTTTCCTTAATGCGGGGATTGGCCATCTGCTCGGTTTTCAAGAATTTGTCCCGACTATCGCGAGTAAAGGGCTACCCTTCCCAACCGTCTTAGCTGCGGGTACAGTCGCCTTTCTGCTATTGGGATCACTGTCGCTGATTATTGGTTACCAGGCGAAAATAGGCGCTTTGCTGATCATTCTTTTCCTGATTCCGGCGACTGTGTTCTTTCACCCCATTCCAGCCGATCTGACGAACTTTCTTAAAAATCTGGCGCTGATTGGCGGGCTGATGATGGTGATAGCATACGGGCCGGGGCTGTTGAGCGTAGATGCGGGTAAGCGATAGGCGCAAACCGTTTGAAGCGCCAGATGGAGAAAGATTCAATGACAGGCCAGCAATGTAGGTGCGGTAGCCAGCGATTTTTTAAAGATTGCTGCGGCCCTTATCTGGCCGGTGAATGGCTAGCACCGACGGCTGAGGCTTTGATGCGATCGCGCTACAGCGCCTTTTGCCAGGGCAATATTGACTATTTAATGGCTACTCGTCATCGGGCTACTCCCGAGGCTAACGAGCGCTTAGCTCTGACCAACACGATCAAAAGCACGCGCTGGGTGAATCTTTTGATCGTTAAAACGCAAAAGGGCAGAGCAAAAGACAAAGCGGGGATAGTCGTATTTGTCGCGGCCTATCGACCGGTGGCCTCCTTGCTGAGCGTAGAACCTACCGGGAAGCTCGCGCAACTACATGAGAAATCTCGGTTTAAAGAGGTAAACGATCGCTGGCTCTATACAGATGGCGATATTTTGCCGCCCTACCAGCCCAGCCCAACCCAGCCCTGCTGGTGTGGTAGCCGTCAGGCATTCAAGCACTGCCATGCCCCCTCTCACTAAATACCCATGCCGCTGAGCGTAGTGAGTAAACGCCCCAGCGTATTAGTAACTTGCGGATGATCGGCTTCGAACTGCTCAATTAGCGTTGGTAGCTTTTGGACTGTGGCCGTTTTATCTTCAGAGCTGCCGGGATCTTGCAGTTGCTTTTCCACGTCTTTGATCAGCGCCAGCAGCGTTTCTTTAACCTCTGTGTCGGGGGCTTGCAGCTTACTGATTTCAGTATGGAGTGCTGCCAAGGACTGATTGATCTCTGATTCACTCATGGTGTGTGTGGCTTATTTACAAAATAAATGACCTATCTCTCTCTATTGTAAGACCCAATTGCAAAGCACTTCAAAAGCCCCTAATGCTATTCCTCCAGACGACGGAGTGCGCTGGAGGAATGGCATTTTTGAGCCGTAGTGACTAAAGCAACCTCGGATAGGAACTTGAAAATTACTACGATAGCTAGTTGACAAAGCTACCGAAAAATAAAGGTGTCGTTTTTGACCGTCAGTTATCCAAGTTATCGTCGAATCAAACAAACCCGGAACTATCTATTTCAACGCCGGAGATTCACGAGGTTCTAGTTGATCGTACGCACCTGATGTTCGCGCCAGCAAATGAAAACTGGTTAAATTCAATACAAAATCGTGTTAGGGACTCTTGATAGTGTGATGTGCATAGAGACGTTCTGAACTAGATTTGACTTACTCGTGAGCGATCGCTCAGCGACGATCCGCTGGTTTCTACTCTGGTCTCTGGCGTAATGTCTTTAATAAACTCCTTGTATAGCTTTATGCTGGAACTGGAATTTCGTTTGGCTCAAAAGTCTATGGCAATTTCTAGCCAGTACCCGGTGATGATCATTGGGGGGGCAGAAGACAAAGCCAATGGGTGTGACATCCTGTCGGCTTTCTTTAGGAGCGCTGGCGGAGAGAACGCGACTATCGGTATTATTCCTTCGGCGTCCCGAGAGCCAACCATTGTAGGCGATCGCTACTACCAAATTTTTCAAGGCATGGGGGCCAAGCAGGTTCAGATATTGGACATCCGCCATCGCGAAGAATGCGACGAAGAACGCTGGCTGACCATGCTCAAAGATTGCAGCGGCATCTTTGTTACCGGTGGTGATCAACTAAGGCTACGCGATTTGATCGCCGACACTCTTTTAATCAAAACGATTAAAGAAAAGGTTAAGCGCGGCGAACTGGTGCTGGCAGGCACTAGCGCTGGCGCAGCCATTATGGGTGAAAAGATGATCGCGGGTGGTAGCAGCGGCGAATCGCCCAATCAGGCCCTGGTGGACTTGACAGAAGGGCTGGGAATTGTGCCGGAACTGCTAGTTGACCAGCATTTTCACAACCGCAATCGAATGGCGCGGCTGCTCAGTGCGATCGCCGCTCACTCAGACAAACTCGGCGTCGGCATCGATGAAGACACCTGTATTGCGATGACTGGTAACGGCACGTTTCAAGTGATTGGTAAAGGCGCTATCACCATCATTGACGCCGGTAGCCTGTCCCGCACCAGTGCCGCCGCCGCCGATGAGACTGCCCCGCTCAGTCTGCATAATCTCAAAGTACATGTGCTAAATCAGGGTGACCGCTATGATTATAAAAACCGTGCCATTCTCCAGCCTCAAGATCGCTAGTCAATCAGGCTCACCGCGCGACAGGTTAGGAAAAAAAGGTTAGGAAAAGGGTTAGGAAAAGAAGGCTTATAAAGGCCCGATCATAGTTTGCAGAAAAGTCTGAACAACCACCCGGTGGTAAACACTATTAATTTCTTCCGCCGGTGATACAGCAACACCTTGACCGCCGGATGGTAGCCCCCACAAGCGGCTATCTCAACAATTTCTTCCAGCAGAAAAATCTACTTTAAGATTATTGGCAATAGGCTAACTGCCTACAGAAACTTATGAAAATCCTCAAAACCCAAACGCTTCGTGGCCCAAATTACTGGAGCATTGGCTACACCAAGCTAATCGTTGTCAGACTGGATCTAGAAGAGCTAGCGGATCGTCCCTCTGACATGATCCCAGGCTTTTACGATGGCATGGTGATTGCGATGCCTAGCCTGGTAGAGCACTTTTGCTCACCGGGGTGTAGGGGCGGCTTCTTGAGTCGGGTGCAGGGGGGCACCATGATGGGCCATATCATTGAGCACATTGCTTTAGAACTGCAAACCCTGGCAGGGATGGATGTCGGGTTTGGCCGCACTCGTGAAACCGCCACGCCGGGCGTCTATCAAGTTGTTTTTGAATACGAGAATGAAGAGGCCGGACGCTACGCGGCCAGAGCGGCTGTGCGCCTGTGCCAGAGCATTATTGAAACCGGCAGCTATCCTAATGTAGAACTGCAAAAAGACCTCGACGATCTCAGAGAGCTACGCGTGGCAGCCTCTCTGGGGCCGACTACAGAAGCTTTGGTGCGCGAGGCAGAAGCCCGCAAAATTCCCTGGTTTGAACTGGAAGTGCGCGGTCTTTTGCAATTTGGCTACGGAAAATACCAAAAGCGGGTTCAGGCTTCACTCACTGCCTATAGCAATATATTGGGCGTTGAACTTGCCTCCGACAAAGAAAGCACTAAGCAAATGCTTGGGAATGCGGGCATTCCCGTCCCTAAAGGTAGCGTTGTCTATTCGCTGCGGGAGCTAGAAGACGCCCTTGACTATTTAGGCGGCTATCCGATTGTGATCAAGCCGCTAGATGGCAACCACGGTCGCGGTATCACCCTCGAAATCCAGACTTGGGAGGAAGCAGAGATCGCCTACGACAAGGCCCGCGATGTCTCTGACGGGGTGATTGTTGAGCACTATTATAAGGGCCGCGATCATCGTATTTTGGTCGTTAACCACAAGGTGGTGGCAGTCGCAGAAAGGGTACCTGCCCACGTCGTTGGCAATGGTAAAGACACTATTGAGACGCTGATCGACGTGGAAAACCGCGATCCGCGTCGGGGCGAAGGCCACGACAACATACTCACCCAAATCCAGCTAGATCGCACAACCGAAAAGCTATTAGACAATCAAAGCTATGACCTTGACACGGTTTTAGAACCTGGCCAAATTTGCTACCTCAGAGAGACGGCGAATTTGAGCACGGGGGGAATTGCCATTGATCGCACCGACGAGATTCATCCTGAAACAGTTTGGATTGCTGAGCGGGCCTCTCGCCTGATCGGGTTAGATGTTGCCGGGATTGATGTGGTGACTGAGGATATTTCTCAGCCGATGCGAGCGGTTAACAGTGTGATTGTCGAGGTCAACGCCGCGCCCGGTTTGCGGATGCACGTGGCCCCTAGTCAGGGCGTGGCACGCAATGTCGCTGGCCCCATTTTAGAGATGCTGCTGCCGCCCGGCGAACCGACCCGGATTCCGATTGTGGCTATCACTGGCACTAACGGCAAAACCACAACCACCCGGCTGACAGCGCATATTTTCCGCCAGGTATATGACACAGTAGGCTTTACCACAACAGATGGGATTTATCTGGGCGATCATCTGTTGGAAAAAGGAGATACGACCGGCCCGCAGAGTGCGCAAATGATCCTGCAAGATCCGACCGTTGAGATGGCGGTACTGGAGACGGCGCGAGGCGGGTTGCTGCGTTCAGGGCTGGCTTTTAGCCAGTGCGACGTAGGTGTCGTGCTCAATGTTGCCGCCGATCACCTGGGGCTAGGGGATATCAATACGATTGATGAGCTAGCCAAGCTCAAAGCGGTAGTGGCAGAGGCTGTTCATGCAGACGGCTATGTCGTCCTCAATGCAGACGATGAGCGAGTGGCGGCGATGGCCGATCACGTTAAGGCCAAAGTAGCTTATTTTTCGATGGATGCTGAGAATCCGCTGGTGCGATCGCATGTCCAAAACGGCGGTATTGCGGCAGTTTACGAAGAGGGGCATATTTCCATCTTGCAGCAGGACTGGCTGCTGCGCATTGAAAAAGCTGAGCGGGTGCCGCTAACAATGGGCGGGAAGGCTCCTTTCATGATCGCCAATGCACTGGCAGCTAGCCTGGTTGGCTTTGTCCAGGGCGTAAAAATAGAAGAAATTCGGGCGGCGCTACGCAGCTTCAAAGTATCGGCGCAAAAAATTCCCGGACGCATGAACCTGTTTAACCTGGGGCGTTACCATGCGCTGGTTGACTACGCTCACAATCCGGCTGGATACGCGGCGGTCGGAAGCTTCGTGAAGAATTGGACTGGGACTTGTGTAGGCGTGATTGGGGCACCGGGAGATCGCCGCGATCAAGATTTTGTCGAACTGGGTGAGCTGGCAGTCGAAATCTTTGATCGGGTCGTCGTCAAAGAAGACGACGACACCCGAGGGCGCGAGCCTGGGGAAGTGGCAGGACTGATTGCTCAGGGCATCGCGCAGGCTCCTGAAGGTGCTCTGGCAGAGCCGCACCAAACGATGCTGAATGAAACCGAGGCGATTGAATGGGCCTTAGACAATGCCCCGGAAGGGGGGCTGGTGGTGATTTTGCCGGAAAGTGTGAGCCGGGCAATCACCTTAATCAAAGCCCGTGGCCCTGTTTCTGAGGGGATTGAGCCGGTAGAAGATCCGATCATTTTCAGCCCCAAAGGATCTGCCTATGCTGGGAAATCGCTCTCAGCGATGACGGCGACTGTAATGACTGGTGTGGAAGCCTTGAACGGCGCTTCTGCTCAGGGTTCCTAAATTAATTGGTCTGAGTGGGTTAGACAACAAGGCTCAGTTTGAGAAAAAGAAGGGCTGAGCCTTTAGAATATAGGGCTACTGAATATTTTTTATTCACTGACCTGAGAACTGTAGGAGACTTTTGGCATGGTTATCAACGCATCTCGTCATAGCGCTGAGGCCAGTGCCTCGGTTCACGCTGACTACGAAAATAAGACGCAGGCGATCGCCTGTCAGCTTCTGGCCGACAGCCAGGGCAATCGGTCAATCTTCTCTAAAGTGCGCGATCAGTTGCGGTGGGATGACAAGCTGCTGGGCTGGACGATGGACAACCCCGGCCTGCGGGTACAGATGTTTCGCCTGATCGACTGCCTGCCCGCACTGAAATCCAAGCCCGAGATTGCCCGTCATTTACAGGAATATTTGGGTGACGACAGCGTCGAAGTCCCTCAGGCGCTGAAAAGCCTGCTGAATTTTGCCGATCCTAATTCGATGCCTGCGGGTGTGGCTGCGACGACGCTCTCTGGTGCGGTAGAAACCCTAGCCCGTAAATACGTGGCCGGTGAAAATATCAAGCAGGCGCTGAAAAGCATTGAGCGCATTCGCAAGCAGTCCATGACCTTCACGATGGATCTGCTGGGTGAAGCGGTGGTCACAGAGACCGAAGCGCAGGCATATCTCGATCAGTATTTGGAACTTATGGAGCGGCTGACGACAGCGGCCAAGAGCTGGTCAACCGTGCCTCAGGTCGATAGGGCAGACGGTGAAGCACTGCCCAAGGTGCAGGTCACTATGAAGCTAACGGCGTTTTACTCGCAGTTTGACCCGCTCGATGTGGCGGGATCGCGGCAGAAGGTGAGCGATCGCATTCGCATTCTGCTGCGACGCGCTGAGGAACTGGGCGCGGCTGTTCACTTCGATATGGAGCAGTATCGCTATAAGGATGCGACTTTGGAGACGCTGAAGCTGCTGCTCATGGAAGATGAGTTCCGAGGCCGCAGTGACTTAGGCATCACCCTACAGGCTTACCTGCGCGATAGCTACGAAGATCTCAAAGGTTTGATTGAGTGGGCCAAAGAGCGCGGCAACCCAATTACCGTTCGCCTGGTAAAAGGGGCCTACTGGGATCAAGAGACCATTACCGCGCGGCAAAACTACTGGCCGACCCCGGTTTATAACCACAAGTCATCGACTGACGCTAACTTTGAGCGGATGACTGAGCTGCTGCTGACAAATCACACTGTGCTGTATGCGGCGATTGGTAGCCACAATGTGCGATCGCAGGCCCATGCGTTGGCGATCGCTAAGACGCTGAACATCCCCGCTCGCAACATCGAGTTTCAGGTGCTGTACGGCATGGCCGATACTTTTGCCACCGCCCTGGTCAAGCAGGGCCACCGGGTGCGGGTGTACTGCCCTTACGGCGATCTGATTCCGGGCATGGCCTACTTGATTCGGCGACTGCTAGAGAACACAGCAAACAGCTCATTTTTAAAGCAGAGCTTGGAGAATCGCCCCGCTGAAGAACTGCTCGCCATTCCTACCTGGGGCGCAGGGGATGAAGATGAGGACGAGGTGATGCCCGCCCCGATTGCATCGCCGACTGATACGGTCACCCGAATCAACCCGGCAGCAGATACTGACTACGCAGTTATGCAGCATCGGCAAGACGCTGAGGCTGCGCTTAAATCTATCCGGCGGCAGCTCGGCAAGACATATTGGCCACTGATCAATGGAGAATCGGTACAGACAGAAGCCAAAATTCCATCGGTCAATCCCTGCAAACCGTCGGAAGAAGTCGGCACGATTGGTCAAATTGATATCGAGCAGGCAGACCAGGCCGTTGAAGCGGCTAAAACTGCTTTTGAAAGCTGGAAAAAAACGCCCGCGAGCGAGCGAACTGCCATTATCAGCCGCGCGGCTGATCTGCTAGAGGAGCGCCGCCATGAGCTGAATGCCTGGATGGTTTTTGAAGGCGGCAAGCCTTTACAGCAGGCAGATGCAGAAGTATCAGAGGCAGCGGATTTCTGTCGCTATTACGCGGCTGAAATGGAGCGGCTGGACAAAGCAGTGGTGTATGACGTTTCAGGAGAAAATGATCGCTATTTCTACCGGCCAAAAGGGCTGGTGCTGGTGATTTCGCCCTGGAACTTTCCACTGGCGATTCCGACCGGGATGACGGTGGCAGCGCTGGTCACCGGTAACTGCGTCATGCTCAAGCCAGCGGCGGTGACTTCTGTAATTGCC
>JBBQAC010000345.1:0-3699 GCA_038315915.1 Phormidesmidales cyanobacterium | reverse complement strand
AATTTACTTTATCCGCCTCATGTTAATGGCCCCTTCTTGGGCATCTTCCGGTGCCAGCATCTGCGTCAGTTTACAGACACAACTTCTGCGCACAAGATCTATCCTATCAACCCAACTGCCGCTTCATCCGTCTACGGCGTGCGTAGTTTTGATCTGGCGGGTTCGATATATCGCCAATGCTGCCTAAATCCGGTAGATACTCAAATGGCCCATCCGCTTGTAGCCGATGAGCCATTACTCAAGAATCTTCCTTAATCTTCAGCAGCTTGAAGGAATGGAAATGTGCCTCTAAGACTTTTTCTTAGAGACCTTCTTAGCGCCAGTTTTACCGGAGCTGTCTGTCTTTCCGCTTTTGCTGCCCTTAGCAGTTTCATTCCTAGCCGCCCGCTTGGCCGCGCCTGGTTCAAAAGCGAGTTGGTCGCGGCTCTCTGCGGACTTTTTAGCTTCCTGGGCCTCAACTAGCTTTTGCAGATTTTCAGGCAGCGGCTCTTTGGAAAGGATGAAGGACTGGGCCGTCTGAAAAACGTTGGCAATTACCATGTACATCAGTACACCTGCTGGCAACGGGAAAAATAGAAACATGCCGGAGAAAATAATCGGGGTGAATTTGGCGATCGCCTGCTGCTGATCGTTTTGGTCGCCGCCGCCGCCGCTGCTGCCACCTTGAGTAATCTGCTGACTGACGTACAGACTCAAGCCAAAGAAAATAATCATCCCGAGAATATCCCAGTGGATTTCTCCATTTTCGCCAGTGACACCGATCTGGCCCAGCTTTTCGATGAACAAAAAGCCTTTATCAGCCGCCAGCCCGGGCACTTTTGCCTGAATAGTCACATCGCCGGGAGCCAGCGCCTTGAGCGTACCGTCAGGCTGCAACGTGGCGATATCTCCGCCCTTCGTGATTTCCCACTCCGGCGTGATATCCACCCCTTCTTCGCGGTACTCAACAACCAAATCCTCTAAAGACTTATCGTCTACAGAGCGCAGCTCAATCCTGGTCGTATCGCCAACGCCGAGCAGACCACCGGAAGGAACCACCGCACCGACGCGAAAATGTTCCCCATCGGCCACAAAGATATTGCTGGGCTTGGCGATCAGAGGAGCCTGCTCGACCTGCTCAATGGCTTCTTGGGGCACCAGCTTCAAATTGACAGGCAGCGTAGTATCGGCAAACGGCGATCCCCGCAGAGTGGCAAACAGCGCAAACAGAATCGGCATTTGCAACACTACAGGGAAACAGCCTGCCAGGGGATTGCCAAACTCGCCGTAGATCCCTTTGATTTCTTCTTGCTGCTTAACCGGGTCGTCTTTGTAACGCTCCTTGATTTCCGCCATGCGCTTTTGCATGATCGGGTTGGCGACCTTCATTTTTCGCATATTGCGAATGGAGCCCGCATTCAGCGGGTAGAGCGCAAAACGAATTACTAAGGTGAGGGCAATAATGGCCAACCCATAGCTAGGCACAATCCCGTAGAAAAAATCTAGGATTGGCAGCATTACATTGTTTGAAAGGAAGCCGATTCCGAAGTCCATGCTGGCGCTCTGTGATTAAGGCAGTTGACTTTAATTTATCTGAATATTGAGAGTGTTGGGGCAAGCGCAGAGATTAATCCACTCAAAAAAATCTCAGCGCCTCATTTGACCGGGGCCATCACGGCTTAACTTTTCGGTTAACCGCACTTTTCACCGGTCTGTCAGGTTTGCTCACAAGCATCTGCGCGTCGCCTTGAGCCGTCTTTTCTAAGCGCCAATGGCTCCGCTTGCCACCTTTGCCTGAGGAGATATCTTGTCAGTAATGTAGTCAAATACCTCTCTAAACTTAGGCACGGCGCGGAGTTCAATCCGACTGCCATCTTTGAGTGTGATCACCATATCGCCCCACGCGCCGAGTCCTCTGGGCACAGTGACGACTTTGGCAATCTCTGAGTAGATCAGATCGGTGCGATCGCGCCCCATCCAACCCCCAGTGATCGAAATTCGCCGACTCGTAATCCGGTAGCGCAGCCAGAGCGCTCGCACAATCGCACCTACCGTCAGCGGAATGCAGATAATTGTGAAGGCTAGCGCAATATTAAAAATCAGCTCGCCTACGTGAGGGCCACCCTCGTAATACACATCTTCGCTAATCGCCATGGCATACCTTAGTGATCGTCGGTTGTCTAAATCGGCTGTCTCAAAGATGAAATCAGGACATGATTCTTAACTTTTGCAGCAGATATTCTAATTCTCGCAAAAAGTCGTCAAATTCGCACTCTACTGCCGCCGCCCGAACCACAATCACCACCTGCCAACCGGGCTCAAGCCGGGACAAATAGCAGCGAATCACAGCTTTCAACTGCCGCTTGATGCGATTGCGCACGACTGCCCGTTTGCTCACTTTGCGACTGATCGAAATGCCAAAACATGACGAAAGCGCAGAAGGCTGTCCGTCCGCGCTTTGCTTCGTAACCGGCTCAATGCCTGAGCGTTCGCGTAACTTGATCTGCCGCTTGACCGCCTGATTCGTGCGCTTTAGCGCTCTGACGGCTAAATGCTGAGTGGCCGCTCGCTGACCTTTACGATGCACCTTGCCAAAATCGCGAGATGACTTTAGACGGTGCTGCTTGGGGAGTGCCACGATCAGTCACCTCAGGCGCAGTTACCCGCTGACTGAGAGACGAGCGCGTCCTTTGCTACGACGCGCCTTGATGACGTTGCGGCCATTTTTGGTGCGCATTCTGGCCCGGAAGCCAGAAACTCGTTTGCGCTTGCGGGAGGTGCCGCCGAGGGTACGCTTTGTCATGAATTTATCCTAATTTCCTAATGCTACGGTCGGGCTGAAGCCGGTTGCGCTTGCTATCGAGTAAATATCTAGATAACAAGCACAGATCCAACATTCTACCGGCTGCCCATGTCTTCCGCAACTAGCAGTTCCCAGGTGCCCAAGTAGCGAGGTAGCACATCGCCCCGCGATTCGGCTAACAGGTTAAAGTGGGCCATCAAGAAGCGGTTGGGGTTGCGAATGCCGGTCATCGCCACGACAAAGCTCGTATCAGCCGGAATGTCTTCAGCCAAATAGATTTCGATCTGGCTAGATTCAGGCGTCCAGACTACTTCTTGGATGGGAATTTCGCGACCGCCCGTGCCTCTGCCCCGGCGCACCTCGATTTTGTCGGGATCAAAGGAGCCGCTGCGGTTGGTAAAGGCTTCTGGGTAGGTAATGCGAAGGCTAGAGGCTGCTCTGGCAACGCGATCGCTCGGCACCCTGAGGTAGTAAGCTGCTCGGGTACTGCGAGGCTGGTTGTTACGCAGGGTGTAAGGTAGCCGATACTCAGAATCAACGCCGCCAAAAATGGTCAGCCCCGGGTTGGTTTGGGCGTTACTGGGCTGAATAGGTAGGGCTGTCAGGGTCGTGGCGATCGCCGCGCCAGACAGAAATATCCCCGACAGTAAACGATATATAGAACGCTTAGCAGACATTCGTAACTCCTCAAACAGGTGATGACTTTACTTAAATGAACTCAATGAAGCTAAAGCGCACACCGTACAGACACATCCTATAGGCTCGTATGTTGAATGCAGCGCTTTACTTACATATTACGTCTAACACTGCCTGGTCAACGCTCGCATAGCTCAGTGGACAATTTCTAGACTGAAACGGCGATCGCACGTAAAGCGCTGAGATGACGCTGCGAAACCCGCTTCAAACTGGCTGATCGT
>JBBQAC010000279.1:0-5456 GCA_038315915.1 Phormidesmidales cyanobacterium | reverse complement strand
TCCGGCGGATGCTGAAGATCGGCGTCAATCACCCCCAAAATTTCGCCGCTCGCAACTTACCAGCCGCGAATGACCGCTGACGACAGGCCCCGTTCGCCCTGACGCCGCATCACTTGAAGCTGCGGATAGTCTTCTGTCAGGTCTTGAGCCACCTGCCAGGTGCGATCTGGGCTGTCGTCATCAACCAGAATCAGCTCGTACTCGCCAGGAATAAAGCCATTGAGCAAATCGGTGAGCTGGGCCACAATCTTGGCGACATTGCCGCGTTCGTTATACGTGGGAATAATTAAAGAAAACTTAAGAGGAGCAGGGCGGACTTTCGGCTCGGCAGCGCTCCTTCGCTGGGCAACAGCGGGTACCTGAAGCGGGCCAGAAGGTGTTGAAAGCAGCGGATAAATCATGGCAAGGTACTGGCGATGACGGGCATATGCGAACGCGAGAACCCATCGACAGATTACCCGAAAAGGTATTTTCCCAAGCGAAGGGCGCTCTTAATACTGCCAAAATGCAGATCTACAGTCCTTTAGAACACAGTAACTATGTGACTCACAAGCCTGACGGCCAATCAGCACAGTTACTGCATACAAAGAATAAGTTTAATCAGAGCTCGGACAATTCTATTTGACTCTACAGAGCTTATCAAGTATCTCTGAAGTAAATGCACTGCCCAGGTTCAAGCAGTGTCCAAATAGCGATATCAATAATGTGCCACAGATCTCTGTGCCACGAGTCTTTATAAAATGAAACCGCAGGCTCAGTCAAAAACTCATTGAATAATCCAGACAAGACTCTATGGAAATCACTTCAGCCCTTCAACCACCTGTGGAGATTTCTGTGGTGGTGCCGCTTTACTGCGAAGTTTCTAACATCGATTATTTATTTGAGCGATTGGAAGCGGTGCTTAACCAGCTTGGCTGTACCTATGAAATCGTCTGTGTCGACGACGGCAGCTACGATGACACGGTCATCGGATTGCGAAAGCACCGCCAGCGAAATCCGCGAATTAAAGTGATTGCGCTCTCTCGAAACTTTGGTAAAGAGCTGGCACTGACCGCTGGGATTGACTATGCCCAGGGAGCAGCGGTGGTGCCAATTGACGCTGACTTGCAAGATCCGCCAGAGCTAATCGGGGCGCTGGTGGCAAAGTGGCGAGAGGGCTACGATGTGGTGTATGCCAAGCGGCGATCGCGGCAGGGCGAGAGTTGGATCAAGCGAGCGACGGCCAACTCCTTTTACCGGGTGATGGAGCGTATGAGCAAAGTGCCCATCCCCCGCGATACGGGAGACTTTCGGCTGCTAGATCGGCGAGTAGTCGAGGCGCTGAAGCTACTGCCTGAGCGCACCCGATTTATGAAAGGGCTGTTCGCCTGGGTGGGCTACCGTCAGAGCGCCGTGATGTACGACCGGGAGCCCCGCTACAGCGGCGAAACCAAATGGAATTACTGGCGGCTATGGAATTTTGCCATCGACGGGATTGCTTCGTTTAGCGTAGCGCCGCTGAGGATATGGAGCTATGTCGGGATCGTCTTTGCCACAATTTCTTTTTTATACGGCGCTTTTTTGCTGTTCCGCACTCTATTGTTTGGCATCGATGTGGCGGGTTACGCCTCCTTAATGGTAGCGGTGCTGTTTTTGGGGGGGTTGCAGATGGTGATCCTGGGTGTTTTGGGTGAATATTTGGGACGGGTGTACGAAGAGGTGAAAGGACGACCGCTGTACTTAGTGCGCGATACGTTTGGGGTGGATGAACATCCTGCCTCCGGTCGGATTGAGCCACGCCCGGTTGAGCAAAACAGCGCGTCTATCCATCGCTAATCCCCTTAGAATCTTGACCATCAGATCTTGACCATTTGAGAGAATGAGTGACGCTATGAATCGCCCTAATCTGAGCGCAGCTTCTGGTGCGGAGCCGGTACCACCCGGGTCTCGTCATCGTCAGGTACTCAATATTTTTCTGCTGCTGTGCGTTGCCTTGGGTGTGCTGCTGCGATCGCTTTGGGTCGGCAAGCGGGAGCTGTGGTACGACGAAGTGCTCTCAGTGCTGCTCTCTACGGGCCAAAAGAATGCTTACAAACTGCCAGACGGGCCTTTTGCCATTAAAGATCTCGCGCCAGTGCTCAATCTACCTGCTGAAAAGGGCTTAAGTGGGACGGTTGAAACCGTCAAAAATTTGCTCAAAGGCACGCTCAGCGACCCTCATCCGCCGCTGTTTTACCTGAGTGAGCACGGCTGGATGCGGCTGTTTGGCAATAGTGAAGTGGCTTTGCGAAGCCTGGTACTGCTCTCTAGTCTGGTTACTTTGCTAGTCGCCTACGGCTTAGGCAGGCGGGTGCTGGGTCAGCGCGGCGGCCTCATTTTCACTGCGCTGCTGTCGCTCAATCCGTTTTTCTTCTCTCATTCTTTGAACCTGCGGATGTATGCCCCTATGGTGCTTTGGGTGGTGGTCAGCGGTGGTTGTTTGCTGGCCCTAGTTGGGGTTAGAGAGGTTGGGAAATCGGCTGGCGATTACGCTACGGGCTGGCGGCGGTGGGCGCTGTGGGGCTGGATGGTCATTGCCCTGACGACGGGTCTTTTGACTCAGTACCTGTTTGCCTACTGGTTTTTTGCGATCGCCGCCCTCATGATGTATTTAGATCGCAAGCATTGGCTACAGCATGGACTGACGCTCGCGGCCAGCATTCTTTTCTTCATGCCCTGGGCGCTGTGGGGTACCCGTCAGCAAGCGCGCAATCGGGGGGACGTGCTTAACCAAATTTCATCGGTGGGAGGGCCGCTCCAGTCGGCGTTACAGCATGGGAAAGATCTCGCTCAAACCCTGGCCAACCATATGCTGTTAGGGCACCTGACGACGAGTATGACACCGGTGAGCGATCCGATTAAGCCGACGGCGGTGGCGATTGGCTGCGCGGTGATTGGGTTTTTGGTTGTCTGTGTAGTGGGGCTTTACCGTCGCCGTCAGTACCGGGTACTGATGATTGGCTGCTTAATGGGTTTGCTGCCGCTGGCGGTGGCGATCGCAATCGACATTGTTACCGATAAGTATACGGTGGGCTTTGGCTGGGGTCGCTCGACGATAGTGGCGCTGCCGGGATGCTTACTGCTGGTAGCTGCCTGGCTGGAACTGGGCACCGGGCGCTGGCGATCGCCCCTGACAGTAGGATTACTGGTGATCTATCTGACGGTAGTAGTGGTAGATTTTGCCGGGCGCGATCGCCAGATGTTTCACACAGTCAACAGTGAGCTGCTAAAGACCGACGAGCCGACGCTGGTGGTGATGAATTCTCGCGCTTGGGGCCATGTGCTGCGGCTGGTGTACTACCTGGATGAGACGGCTAACGCCGAGGTACTGGCGACCAGTCCGGCGGCGCTACCAGAAGCGCTCAAAGCAGCGTTAGCGGCCAAAGAATATGACCGGCTGCTGTGGCTAAAATCTGAATATCCGCTTTGGAACTTGCCAGAGACCGAAGCAAAAGCGATCGCGTTGACCGCCGAAACAGAAACGCTATTACAGGCTCAGCATCCTTTAGCCGACACCCAAAAGCTTAGAGGCACAATGAATCTGGATCGCTTTGAGCTACAGGTATATCAGTAAGCAGGTTACTTTTGCCGCCAGCTTAGCTTGAGGTTGATCCAAAAGTTCCAGAGAGTGACCAGGGCGATCGCCACCACCTTGGCAAAATACTCGTTGGCATTGTCTACCCAGTCAGCAGCGCTTACTTGAGCAACTATCACCGGTAGCTGGTTGACCAATGGCACCAGCAGCAGCAAAGTCATGATTCCAACCTGTAAAAAAGCCCCTATCAGGCAGACCAGGTTGAACTTATAAAATCGTCTTATTCTGGCCCGCCACCCCTTTTGCTGCTGCGCTAAATCTGCAAACGTCCAGGCATCGTTCCACAAAAAGTTGTTGACAATAGCGGCCTCAATCGAAAGGGCGGTGCTGAGATACAACGGTAACCCAATCAGCTCACGCAGCAGATAAAATACAGCGATATCGACAAATAGGCCACTGAAGCCGACGACCCCAAATCGCAAAAATCGACCGATGGGAAATTGCTGAGCCAGCGGAATTTTTCTTTTCAAGATTCTATCTCCACCTTGTACAAGGGGTATTTCCCGTAGGTTCCTAAAGACACAAACTTTAGCGTATGGGTTTGATCGAGCCGCAGGTCGCTGGCTGCTGTGTCGGGCGTAGGACACTCCCGGTGAGGGTAGCACACGTACAAAAATTCGCTTTCATTTTGCGTGATTAAAGCCGCTGCGAGCTGCTTCACTTCGGCAATGCTTTCTGTGCGGAAGAAGGTTTTTTCGGGTAGGGCGCTCCAGAGCTGCTGAGCGACGAATTCGTGGGACATAGCCACCCAGGGTAAGGGCTGCTGCTGAAGTTCGGCGATCGCTGGGGCAATCGGCGCGTAGTTACCCATCAGAGAAATCGACTGCTTTTGCTCGAATGGTCTAAACATGCCGTTGATTGTGTTGAGCTGAATGCCTAATGTTAGGGCGATCGCCGCACCGACTAAGGCTGCCCGGCGTGCCCACGAGCGGATGTAGGGCGATCTCATCTGCTCAGCCAGTACAACCGACAACAGCGGTACTAAAATCAGATAGAATCTTGGCCCCCACTGCTTGCCGCCAGCTCCCGGCGGGACGATTAGCGGTACGCTCAGGGCAAAGAGTATGCTGAGTGCCAGAGCAAACCGGGCTGGGGTTGAATCCGGTGCTGAAAGCGGCTCTGCTCGCTTCGGCTTTAGCGCCAGACTAATCAGGGCAGCGAGTCCGACAAACACCGCCACTGGAAAATATCGGGCCAGCGAGCCCAGCATTTGCTCGTAGCCTGCTTTTGCCTGAATAATTTGAGTTTTCAGCGTGGACTCTTCCACAATTTGAATGGCGTGAATGCCCAGTGGATGACCGTAGATGCTGTTGTTAAGTGCAAAAAACACCCCGACTGTCGCAATCATCGAGCCCACTAGCAGCGCAGCTTTGGCAAATGTGAGCGGGCGAGACAGCCGCCAGCGAGGAAACCACCAGCCCACCGCTGCTAGCAACCCTACCGCCGCCACTAAGCATAAAAATTCTGGACGAAACCAAACCGACAGCCCAATGAGAAGGCCGCTAATGATTACCTGGCGAAACGATAGCAGCGGCTGACCGGGGAATAAAAGGGTACTCACGCCCCAAAAGGCCAGCGCTACTGCCAGCGTATGCTCCCAGTACATGCCGCCATACAGGCTGAGCGGAGAGGCAAATATCAGGCTCATCAATCCGATGCAGAGTGGGCCTGTGCCCCAGCCCGCTCTGCGGCTAATTTGCCAGAACCGCCCCCAGATTGTCCAGAGGGAGACGAGTGGGATCAAGTAGAGACCGCGATCGCCAAACAGCGCGTAAAAAGGGGCGCTCACCAGTGGGAAGGTATAGGGAAAAGTAATGAAGTGCTTTGCGCCTACTTCATATAC
>JBBQAC010000224.1:0-7536 GCA_038315915.1 Phormidesmidales cyanobacterium | reverse complement strand
GAAACCATCCGCAGCGAAATTTCAGCTTGGTCAACGGATATCAACAACACTCAACGTGGGGTTGACTGGCAGATGAAAGTCGAGGATGCTCGGTGTAAACTGATTTCCATTTACCCTCAAATTAAGACTTGACGCTCCACTCGTTCATCCCTTCGACTTATAGGATTTTCGGGTCTCTTTGCTGGCTCCGGCTTCTGATTGAGCTTCTCGCTCGCTCTTCTCAACTCGGATACGGTCTAGGAGTTAGCGGACTCATCGTTAGGGTTTTGGCGATCGCACTGACCAAAGAAACCGACTGCGCCACATCCTGCTCGGCAGCCCCGAGGAGATCCGGCAGGTGATTCATCAGCTCCATATGTTGCACTATGCTGAGGCGCTAGTGCGGTCTCGCGACTTTGCAATTGGCTAGGTAACTGATAGGTTTTGCATCCATTGCTTAGAGCCAAGCTGACCGCGCAGCAGTGCCGGGATGCTGTAGTGCTGATCGATAGCAGGAAATTCTACAACGTCACCACCTTCCCAAATAACGACTTCTGATAGTTCTGCATCGCTGGGGGATGGAACCGGCTCCCAGCCCTCTTGACCCCTGCGAATCATTTGCAGTGAGTCTATGGCCCATCGGCCTTTAAAGTAAGATCCAAATTCTATTTCTAGCTCTCTAGAGTCCGGCAAATATCTGACGGCTGTAGGTTTTGCGAGTTGCGACTGTGGCTGATTTCGTAAGGGTGTCATTGTCGTTGTGATTAAGGCTGCATTTGGTGCTCACGTAGTCGGTTTAGTTTAGCGGATTTTCTTGCTTGGCTTGGCTTTGGTCTTTGCCTTGGCTGCGCGTGATGCTTTTTCAGCTTGGATGCGGGCTAGGAGTTGGCTGGCGGGCTCATCGGTAGGGTCTTGGGGAACGAGCTGGCCGGAGAAGGCTTTTTTGAGGATGGATTGACGAAGGGCTTCGGCTCTATCAAGAGCTGACTCAACTTCCTCTCCACTAGCCTCAATGTAGCTGATTTTCTCATCCAGCAATCTAGCAATCTCTGTCTGCTCTTGTATTGATAGAACGGGAATAATTAAAGACTGTATCTCACCTGAATTTATATTATTTACACCGCTAGTAGATTTAGCCTTCGATTCAATTTGCTTTCTCAGTACATAGGCAGAAAATAGGTGTGTTAGATATTTAGGACAAATTGACTTGTGTATGGGTCTGAGCCTAATGAGATACCCAGCGTATAAATAGTCCGTTTCCTTATCAGAGATCTGAGCACATTTCCCCACCAAAGAGATTGAACCGTTAGAGCGAATGATCAAAATATCTCCTGTCCGAAGTTTATAGTCTTGAACTTCCCATCTTTCAAAATCTGCAAACTTCAGATCAGAATCGTCTATTTTGTTATTGCCTATGTTAGGAATCCTCAAAACTCCAAATTCAGTAGACTCGTAAGAACATTTCTTCGATGTCCCATACTTTGGCTCATCAATTACATTACCCAGTTCTATGTAGTTCCATTGGCTCGGCAAATCATTGAAACCTTGTAGGGGCTCATTTGAGGGAAACAAGAAAGGCTTTATTTTCTTCGGTTTGCTCGGCTTCTTTCCTTCCTTTCCGCCTAGCTCCCATTTCTCAACCGCTGTCTTCCAGTCGGCTAGCTGCTGCTGATAGCGCTCCTCGCGGGCCTGCTGAATTTGGGAGAGCAACTGCGCGGCAGGCACCACCTTATCGGGATTATCTGCCCGCCACTGCGCCGTGAGTTTGCCTTCAAAGGTGTGTTTGAGCAGCGCTTGACGATATACCTGTAGTTGGGCCTTTGCCGTTTTCAGGCTTTCTACGCCCTTGTCAATTTCAGAGAAGAGTTCCTCGATTTTGGCGACGATGCGGTGTTGTTCATCGAATGGAGCAAGCGACACTAAAAGAGTTCTAAACCTATCGTGAGTCAGATTTAACCCACTATCGCTGATGCCTGTCTTCATCTTGTTGATAGCAACCTGTGCTTCCTGAGTATGCAGAAATAGCTCTAGATACTTCAACAGAACTCTTTTAGGATTTGTACGGAACCGATACATTTTGCCTGACATCATCAGGCGTTTGCGGGTTTTCTTAACCAAACACGCTACGCCACATCTAGAGCGAGGGCCTGCACAGGTCATCAAAATTTCCCCTTGTTTGACCTCAATCTGCGGTCTTGGCTCTAAAGATTCGGGTAGTCGCTTGTTGTGTTCTGGTTGAAAATCGCCCGTTTGGATAGTCGTTGTTTTCAACACACCCCAACTGCTTTCGTCTCTTGACGCCTCTCTTTCGCAACGAGGACTCCAGCCTTGCTGAAGCGTATTGCCGTTTTCTAAAAAATCAAGAATTTCGTCAATATTGACTCTCTCCCAGCTATCAGGAACGGAAGGTTTTTGTTCATTCATCAAGCCATCAATGCCCCAATCGATCCCTCAATCACCGTATTTGCATCTTAAAACAAACATTTACCAGATCTCGCGCGGTACATCCTCACCTTGATTTGCCCTGATTTCTTCCAAAGTCGGAAAGCCCTCCCAATCAGCAGCGTCTATCGAATCGAGAAACCTGTGCCAGTCGGCCTCCTTCTCTTCACTCGAAGCGCTTTCCTCAGACGCTTGCTGCGCTTTGATCGACTCGGCAAACGTTAGCACCTCAGCCGCCTTTTCAGTAGACAACTGCTTCACCACTTCATAAACTTGCTCTGCAACCGTCATCACAAGCCTCCTAATCTATACCATACTCTCAATCCTCAGCCGCCAGTACCCCATTCAGCTCCTCAATCAACCTGTCCCTTAGCTTGCTTTTCTCCTGCTCGGATCTCCTCTAAAGTTGGAAAATCCTTTCCCCAAGAGCCCGCCACCGCCTCTACAAACTCAGGCCAAGACAGCTTATCTAGCTCGTCCAAGTCATCCGGCAAGCCATCTTTGTGCTTTTCTTTAGGCTTCGCCTGTACAGATTCTACAAACGTCAAAACCTCAGCCGCTTGCTCGTCCGACAAAGCCTGAACCATCTCACAAATTCTTTCAGTAACCGTCATATCTAACCCTCCTAATTCCTATAGCTTAAGCCACCAGCACTCCATTCAGCTCCTCAATCAACCCGTCCATCTCATCGCCAAATAGCGCGTACATCTTCCCCAGCCCGCCCTGCCCATCAAACGGCGACATCTCCAAATCCTCCCGCTCAAAGTGAAACGAACTCATCACATGATCGCGAATCATATGCAGCCACTCCATCTGGTCTTCATCAAACTTCGCCCCGCCCCCCGCATGAGCCCGCATCACCCAGTTCTGAAAATTCCGCCTGACCACCGACTCATACCGCGTCAGCTCACTATCAATCCCCGCCACCCGCCGAATCAGCCCCACCAGTGCCGTCAGCTCACTCACCGGATTTTCCGCAGCCCCTTCCAAAAGCTGATACGCCTGCCAAACCCGCAGCGGCGCAAGATTAGGCCGATCCGCCCGCAGCTTTGCCAGCACCGCGCTCACCATTTCAAAGGTCACCTCCCGCCTGCGCTGCGGCTGCTGAAAATAAATACTCAGCGCCTCAATCTCATCCTGGTGCTCCCGCAGATAGTCCTCCAGCTTCTGCACCAGCGCCTGCGCGTTCTCCTCCGAATTTCCCGCCCAGTCCGACACCTGCACCTCATCGAGATTGTCGTGGTCAATCGTCTGCTCCTGGTCGCGGCGAATGCCCTCCAGCAGCGAAATCAAATCCCCATTCAGCAATCGCCCCGCATCCTGACATAGCGCTGCCTGCGCCGCCGCCAAAGCCGCCTCATCCGGCTTCCACCCCAGCAGGCAACCCTTCCCTCGCCTTTGCCTCCACCCTGTCGGGTCAATCACCTCAAGAAGCTGCCCCACCAAGGCCCGCAGCGGCTGTCCTTTGTTTTGCTCGGCAATGTGCGATCGCTCCTCCTCAGTCAACTGCCGATCCAATCGCGCCAGCCTGCCCGCCAAAGACGACACCATATCCGCATCGCCCCCGCCCATCATCACCCCCATCGCCAGCTCACGAAACGGGATCGAAGGCCGCGTGATCAGAGGTTGACTTGGGGTTTTGAGCGATCGCGTCACCCCCACCGCATCGACAATCACATAGTGCGTTTTTGCCGACTTTGCCGAAGGTGTCACCTTTTTGAGATCATCTTCTCCCAGCGTCCGCGTCCCGCGCCCCTTGATCTGCTCAAAATAATTGCGACTCTTCACATCCCGCATAAACAGCAAACACTCCAACGGCTTCACATCTGTCCCCGTCGCAATCATATTCACCGTCACCGCAATCCGAGGATAATAATCCGTGCGAAAATCTGCCAAAATCGTCTCCGGATCGCTGCCCTGCTCCACCACTGCGCCCGCCTCATCCACCCGATCCTCACTCGCCTTGTAAGTCACCTTCTTGCAAAAATTGTTACTCTCCCCAAACTCTTCACGAACCATGCGAATAATATCGTCCGCGTGACTATCCGTCTTCGCAAAAATCAGCGTCTTCGGCACCTCCGTCCGCCCCGGAAACATCACCGGCCACTTCTCTTTAAATTCGCGCACAACAGTCCGAATTTGATCTGGATTGACCACCGACCGATCTAGCTGAGTGCCCGAATAATCTTGCGCATCGTCACTAATTTCCCAGCGCCTGCGACGGGTTAGCTTTTCGCGCCTTTCCACCTGCTGACCTGCCGCAATGCGATCGCCCCCTTCAGTAATCCGTGTCCCAATCTGGTACACCTCATTACCCACATTCACCCCGTCGGCAACCGCCCGCTCGTGGCTATACTCCGACACCACATTTTTGTTAAAAAATCCAAAAGTGCGACTGTCCGGCGTCGCTGTCAGCCCAATCAAAAACGCATCGAAATAATCCAACACCTGCTGCCACACGTTGTAAATAGAGCGATGGCACTCGTCGATATAAATGAAGTCAAAAAAGTCCGGCGTAATCTTTGCGTCATAGCTTACCGGCAGCGGCTCTGTGCGCCCCACATACGCCTCTACCGGATCGGCCTCGTCCGCCTCGCTCAGGGCCGTCCCCTTCAAAATCGAATACAGCCTCTGAATCGTACAGACCACCACCTGCGCACTGTCTGCAATGTAGGGCGAAGTCGGACGCTGCACCGCATACAGCTCAGAAAACTTACGGTTGTCATCACTCGGGCCAAACGCCATCATCTCCTGCTCAGCCTGCTTGCCTAAGTTCTTAGTATCGACCAAAAACAAAATGCGCTTCGCCCGCACCGGAGCCTTCAGCAACCGATGCATAGAGGTGATAGCCGTGAACGTTTTGCCTGCACCCGTCGCCATTTGAATGAGCGATCGCGTCTTCCCCGCCTTCAGCGAATCCTCCAGGTTCGCAATCGCCTGCTCCTGACAGTCTCTCAGCCCCAAATCAGTCGCTGGTAATCCCTGTGGGTTCAGCGGTGCCAGATTTTGCAGGCGCGATCGCAAAGGAGATTGAGTCAGCAGCTTCGCCAACCCCAGCGGACTATGAAAATGAAAAACTTCGCGAGATCTCGCCTTGGGCTCCCGGCCATCTGTAAACTGCGTGACCATCCCCGTACTCTCATACAAAAACGGCAGCGGCAGCTCGTTCTTAACCCACTTCAGCTTTGCCGCCGCATAGTCTGCCGTCTGCGTTTCATGCGTGGTCAGCCGCACTCCTTCCGTTTCTTTCTTCGCTTCAATCACGCCCACCGGCTGACGATTCACAAACAGCACATAGTCGGCTGGCCCCACATCTGTTTGATACTCTCGCACCGCCACCCCCACTGCCGCCGACAGCTCGATACTGCGCTTAGGCTGCACAATCCAACCGGCAGCACAGAGCATCGCATCAATGCGATCGCGCGCAATCTGTTCTGGATTTTGGTTGATCGCCATAGGCTAAAAAATAGGTACTAGCATGGCGCGGGTCTGACTGGTAACCGCTATTAATATAATGTCGATATGCCGCTTGTTGTAAAGCGTACTACTGATGACAATCGCGGGACGTTTTTTGACCGTGCTTTGATCCGTGAAGGGAAAAGGAACTAAAAGCACGTCGCCAAAACTATAGGTCATTGTAAATATCGTCTTCTGAGTTGTCCCAAACCGTTGCCAGGGAGGGCTCAGAGAGTTTAGCTGCCGATGCTACTAGCAAGGCATCTTCATTGCTGCTGACAGCGGGCGATTGAACGATTTCTTCGAGCGCGGGGCCGTCGTTCGTTGTCTCTAGCCAAGTGACAAGCGCCTTCCACACAGCAGGCTTAATTTGAATAGCAACTTGCTGGCCTTGGGCGTCTGTGACAAATTGCGCTGATTTCAACGCATCAAGCAGAGTGGTCATAACGTTGGCTTCGCGTTTGACAGTGAAAACATTTGGCTCTCCAGGAATGAGTATGCTGATGTAGTAGTTACGATACCGTTGAGCCATGGTTCCCTTACTAACCGAACTTCTGGGGCTGTCGGGTGTGGATGTCGAATCTTATGAAGAATCAGGCGACGAGCTAATTCTGTCGGTTGAGAGGCATGCAGAATCGGCGAGCTGCCCTCGGTGTGGGCAGCTCAGTCACCACCTGCATCAAAATCATGGCTATCTGGTGCGGGATCTGCCCATCAGTCACTATCGGCGAACCTGGTTAAAAGTCAATCGACGTCAGTTCAAGTGCAGTGAGTGCAAAAAGCCATTCAGTGAAGCGTTGGCGTTTGTGGGCGGGCGACGTCAGTACACCGACCGTTATGCAGAGGCCATCGTGCAGCAAGTGATGCACAGCAGCACGAAGAATGTGGCCTGGAATCAGGCGCTCAGCGAAGACTTGGTGTGGTCGATGGTGGAATATGCCAGTAAAAAAAACTCGTCATCGGCTTAGGCGGACTGCGGCGGCTAGGCATCGACGAAATTGCGCTGCGTAAGGGTCATAAAGAGTTTGCGGTAGTGCTAGTTGACCTGGATAGTCACCAACTTATTGGCATGGCCCCAGCCCGTACTCACGTTGCCATCAAAGCCGTACTCCTGGCGTGGGGAGAGGATATCCTGGCCAATATTGAAGAAGTCAGTATTGACCTTTCTGGCAACTATCGGGGTTTAGTCCATCGATTGATGCCGACCGCTGAGATAGTCGCTGACCGCTTTCATGTGATGAAGCTGGTTAATCAAGACCTCAATCGGGCCCGCAATGCTTTCATCCGGCAGCCGACCGGCTTGCCCGCAGGCATTAGCCCGGAGACGGCCAAAGCCGCGATGAAGAATAGCAAGTATGCCCTGCTGAAGCCCGAACAACGGCTCACGGATACTCAGAAAGAAAAGCTAGCCGAGGTCAAAGCCGTTGCCCCTCAGCTAGCGCTGATGCATGAACAGAAAGAAGCGTTCAGAGCACTGTTTGACTATGACAACAGCGCTCAAGCAACGTTGGGCCTTCTCGACTGGATGGCTGACGCCCAAGCCCTCTACCAAAGCTCAGTCGCGACGATGACTCGATGGTTTGGCGAGATTCTTCAATACTTCGAGCACAGAACCACTAGCGGGGTCGTAGAAGGTATCAACAACCGACTGAAGTTAAT
>JBBQAC010000074.1:0-16544 GCA_038315915.1 Phormidesmidales cyanobacterium | reverse complement strand
CCCGGCGGCGGCTGAGCTGCTGAAAGAGTGGCGATCGCTCTACCAAAAGTGCCTTAGCCAGCTCCCCCCCGAAAAAATGACCGACGTTCAAGCCTGCCTGCGCGCTACCAATCCGATGACGGTGCTTTTGCGATCGCAAATTGAAGCCGTCTGGGAGCCGATTACCACCGAAGACAACTGGCAACCTTTCTATGACCTGCTAAAGAAAATTCAAAACCCTATGATGGCGTAGTTAGCGAGATGCCAGCACGAGATGCCTATCACTATGCAGTCAAACGAGCCCTGATCAAGGACGGCTGGATTATCACTGATGACCCTCTACACTTGAAGTGGGGTCGCAAGGATATGTACGTTGACTTGGGCGCTTCTCCAGCTACTTGCAGCACAGAAAGAAGAGCGTAGAATAGCCGTAGAGGTAAAAACCTTTAGTGGTCGTTCTGAGATGGACGATTTGGAAAAAGCCCTGGGACAATATGTCCTCTACTTCGACGTTTTGACAGAACTACAGCCAGAGCGGTTACTTTACTTGGCATTGCCTATTTGGGCCTATGAAAGTCTGTTTGAAGAGCCGCTTGGCAAGCTATTGCTGAAGAACAAACGTTTGCGTCTGATTGTTTTTAAGCCTGAGCAGGAGTCAATTGAACAATGGCTACCGTCAATTTAGAGCCGTGGAGAAACGCGATTGAGCAGGCGCTGCTGGACTACGCAAAAATTCCTTATTCCTACAGCGAGGTCAGGAAAGAAACCGTCTTCGACCGCACCCAGGATCGTTATCTTATTCTGATAGTTGGGTGGGAAGGCTACCGCTATGAGCATGGCTGCACCATTCACATTGATATTATTGGCGATAAGGTCTGGATTCAGCGAGACGGCACTGAAGAGGGAATTGCTCTAGATTTGGAAAATGCAGGGATTCCAAAAGATCATATCGTCTTGGGATTCAAGCCACCGGAGGTGCGCCCGATGACCGGGTACGCGATCGCTTAGAGAACGTTCTGATCTTTATGTAAGTGCTGATCAGTAGCGATCGCCGCCGCATTCAGCAGTTTATAAAAGCTTTCCTTGTACCCGCTGACTAAAACTTAAACCCCAGTAGATTCCAATAATTAAGGAAGGGAACGAAAGCGATCGCTGCTGAAGCCACCAGTAAATAGTGCAGGCGCTGCCAGCGATCTCCTCGCCTGTAGCCCTTCGCCAACCCCAACAGTAGCATCGCCCCCAAAAGCGTTGTCACGATGGGAATACACAGCAAAACAACAATTGTCAGCGGCACCCCATAGGCCAGTCGCCACACGCCAATTAGCCACAGCGACAGCGGCAGCCCCACCAGAAAGACAACATTGAGCAAGCCCGCTATGCCCGCCACGCGGTACGGCCACGCCAGCTTTCCAAACGTCGCCGCCTGTCTTAACGAATCCTGCGTCAGTCGCCCCCTGAGCTGATTGACAGCCGGACGGATAACCCAGCTCGCTGCTGCCGTCATAAAAAAGACAAAGCAGAACAGCAAGACGCCGCCCTGAAAAAAAATAGTTCCGTACCAGGGCACTCGCTCATAGGCTCCGATCTTAGGAAAGATTAAATTGAAAGCATAGCGAACAGAGTTCGACTCATCAACTTGGAAAGCCGTCAGCGTCACGCCATCGGCCTGCTGAAATAAGTGGGGTTTTAGCGGCGTTAAAACTCGGTCTTTCACAGATGTTCGAAAAAACAGTGCAGGGGATTGCGCTTGCAGCTTGTTTTCTTCGTAAGGACGAACGTGGAGCAGTTGGAACAGCCCCGACAGCTTTGTCATCGTCAGCCGGGGATACTCTAAGTCGCGGTAGCTGCCAGTGAATTCGGACGGGTCTATTTCAACCTGGGGCTCAGTGACCGGATTGACTGGTGGCTCAGGAAAGTAACGATCAAAAAACTGAGCCAAAAATTCTTCGTGAACGCCGCTGAAGCTATTGGTCACCATAAAGATGCCGATGTTCTGCTCGGGCAGCAGGTTCAGCAGGCTCGAATAGCCGCGCAAACTGCCCAAGTGTCCGATAGTGCGCAGACCGTTGACGTAGCGATCACGAAATCCATAGCCCGTACCCGGCAACCCCGGATAGGGCGTGAAGTGATCCTGGTGCATCAGCCGTACGGTTTCTGGCTGCAAAATCTGCTGCTGCTGGTAGCGGCCTGCCTGCAAATGCGCAATCATAAAATGCGCCATATCGGTCGCGGTCGCCTGTAGCGAAGCAGCCGGTGCGATATTGAGATAGAGATAGGGAACCGGCTCAAAGGATTGCTTTGCCTTTTGATAGCCCACCGCTAGGTGATCGGCCAAGTCGGGCGGCGGCGGCTGTACAAAGGTCGTGCGATCCATCTCCAGCGGCTGTAAAATGCGCTGCTGAATATAGTCAGCAAACGGCAATCCGCTAATTCTTTCGACCAAATAGCCCAGCAGCGCAATACTGTGACTAGAGTAGCTATAAAGTTTTCCCGGCGGAAAGACAATGGCAGGCAGGTGACCCGGCAGATAATCCGCTAGCGGCTGCATGTTCTCTGCGGTAGGCACAGCCAGCCCAATCCGGCGCTTGGTGCTGCCGTCCGTGTGAGTCATCAGGTGAGCAAAGTTAATCGGCTCATCGTAAGGATTATCAATCGAGAAGTCGAGGTACTGAGTGATGTCATCAGTGAGATCGAGCTTACCCTGCTCGTATAACTGCATCGTTGCAGTTGCGGTAAATAGTTTAGAAAGAGAAGCGACCCGAAACAGCGTGCGATCTGCCGTGACGGGCGTTTGCGCAGCCAGATCCGCGTAGCCGTAGCCCTTTGAAAAGAGGATCTCGCCGTCTTTAACCACTGAGATACTGCCGCCCGGAATGGTGCCCTCGCTCAGCGCCTGCTCAAAAAAACTATCGACGAACCCAGCAAATTCGACCGGATCTTTCAGGCCGAGGGCATTCGGGTCAGCCGCCGGGTAATTAGGGGACGACGGCACCTCTGTGCCAGAGAGTCTTTGCCACTGCCCATCTAGCTCTTTGACAATGTCCCAGTCAAACCAACCGGGCTGCGAGCCCGCTGACCCGGCATCAAATCGGGCTACAGCGGGCAAAGCTGCCAGCATAACGACCAGGAAACAACTCCATAGTCCTAAGCAAAATCGTCGCACGATGGGTAGACCTCGTCTGCTACAAAGACGGGCTTTTCGCTGTAGTCAGCTTCAATTTGCTGCTGCACAGAAGCATCCCAGTCTAGGTCGTAGTTGGTTTTAAACTCTGAAACGATATAGGGATGCACCTGAGAGACATCTTCGGTAATGTCGCTGTCGTCGGCGTTTGGCCGCAATTGCAGCAGCCAGCTTCCCAGAATATAAATGCCAAAAATACTGGCTATAGCGATAATTGCCTTTAGAAAAAGGTTGCTGGGTCTTTTGGACATGTGCCCCTCTCATCAATCAAACAGTTTCGCTCAGACAGTGCTGTCTGAATGGTTACGAGCATAGGTTACAGCTTGCCCTTATCCGGATCATCCGCTGCGGGTAGAGACCACTGCCTCAATAAGAATAGAAAAACAGAGAGATCTAGCTGCTGAGCGTCTGTCTTTTGAGTCAGGTGCTCAGGCGCTTGAGAGAAAGCCGATGTGAAAATCTGGGGCGGCGGTGCTTCAATCTACTGGGAGTCGACCGAGTAAGTTTTTCCAGTCGAAGAATTGACGGCGGGTGTCTACGGTAGATCCGCCTGGATGGAGCGCCTACTGGTTTCGACTCAACAAAGCCACTTCAGAGATTAGCCAATTGCTTTGGTGGTAGCTCGGTCAATGGCCGCGACGACTTTCTCATAGATGGCTTCGGCTTCTTGAGGTGTATTGCCAATACAGGTGAGGCCAAGCTTGCCATATTCGCTCAGACAGCCCATTAAGTGAAAGACAGCCCCCACGCCGTCGATAGAGCTAAAGTGAAGCTGCTCGCCCATAATGATGTCCATCAGGTCATTTGGCAGTAGACCTCGGTAGGCGTCCTTTTGCAAGTTATCTGAGGCCCGGTAGTATTTTGACTGGCCGCTTTTGGTGTAAAACTTACCGTCTTTGAGACTGTAGGTGCCATTAGTCAGTAGCTTCAGCGCCATAAAGGGGTGGGTAGTGCCGCCCTTACGCAGATTGATTTCAATCGCGTTTAGCTGCCAGGGGTGCGCTTCGTTCTCAGGCTGGTGCACCGCTACAAAATCTACGCTGTAGCGCTCCAGTGCGCCTTTGGCAGCCAGATTTTCGCCGACCTTACGCCCCATTTCTTGTAGGGTCATGCGATAGGCTTCATCAGCCGGAAAAGTGCAGCCCAAAAAGATTTGGCCATCCGGGCCGCCGAGCACTTGGTCATGCGTGGAGAGAACTTCAACGTCGCCTTTGGGGGTGACGCGCCCCTGGACGCTGGGGGAATATTTGTTTTTGCCTTCGATAAAGGCTTCGGCGATCGCCCCTAGCTCCCCAATTTTGCGCTCAAAAGACGTCCAGGTCTCACTCTCACACTGAAAGCGTAGCTGAGGCAGCGCCGCCTTAACTGCCGCAACCCGCTCACGATCATTTGCTTTGCCTGGGGCAACCGCCTCTATATCTTTTAAAAAAAGAATCGCATTGCCCTCTCCTGAGAACCCTTCATTGAGCTTGATGACGATGCGCTCAAGCGTGGGCTGCCTTTCCCACAAAGCGGCGGTCACTTTGGCTAGCGCGGTGGCATCATGGGTCAGCTCACTGCCATCGGGAAACGGCAGGCCGCATTCAGCAAAAATCTGACGGCTACCGTCCTTGGTTCCCCAGTAAAGCAAATCTGGATCAACCGCCAGCAGGGGCAAATCAAGCGCCAATGATAGCTGCTTCTCCATCTCAGTGGAGTTGTAGCAGGTCATGTACGCTTCCCCAAGCTTAATTTTGTCCTTAATGCGCTGCAAAAGTCGGGGCCGGGCGAGGATCTTTTCGCTCAGGGGGCGCAGGGACGAGTCGTAAGTGGAAAATAGGTCGAGGCGATCGCGCGCATGAGAACTCGGAATCCCTGGCAGCAGCTCCAGATAATAGTCCACGATGCTGGGATGCAGCGGCTGAGAAGTCACGTAGATCAGCCGGGTCTCCGGATTGCGCAGCCGAATCAGTGAAAACAACAGCCGCTCCTCATAGTGATGCACGCCCTTGATCTTCATCAGCTCAGCTTGATCCAGGCTGAGCGAAGGCACCACTAGAATTTGCCGGGGGCGACGGTCAAACGCATCAATCGACTGCCAGCGGTCAGCGAGCTGAGCCTGTAACCGGTGAAATCTTTCAGTGTCTGACATACCCGCTGACTCAGTGCCCTCCAAATGGCCCATAGCGCGATCCGAGGGAGAAATTGCTTTAGCAGTGACCATCGGTTCTCCCGGTGTGACTAAGCTAACCCTTCAAAGCTTAATATGCTCAGGCCCGGTGTCTTTCTCTCTAAATGGCCAAATCTACGAAACACAGCCGTAGTCGCAACAAAACATAAAAAAGCCGGTGTGATCTGAACAAATCACACCGACTGAGTTCACTTTAGGAGAGCCAGGAAATGGCTAGGAAACAAAACGTTGAATTTTTCGGATCACTGACCGCTTACGGATCGGTCTGTAAGCCCTGCTGAGGCTGCAAATAGGCAACCATCTGCTCTACTCCGCGCTGAATCCGGCGAGTGACCGTCATCGGGCTGACCCCAATCCGCTCAGCAACTTCCTTGCGAGAAAGCCCTTTGAAAAATACAAACTCAATCGCAGAGCGAGTCTTTTCCTCTAGCTGGTTCATCGCCCGCTGGATTTGCTGACGGTCTTCTTCGAGCCCTTGCAGCAGCATGTAGTGAACATCAGGCAGCGTGTCGCCCAGCGTGATGCTCGAATCGATTTGGTGGCAAACTGTGGCATCCAAGCTCAGCGGCATCCGATTTTTGTTAGCCAGCTTCACCTGTCGCCATTCTTGAACCGAAACCGCCAGAGCTTCAGCCATTTCAATATCGGAGGGCTGACGACCATACTCACGAATGAGTTCTGCCTGACGCTTTTGGCCTTCCTTTTGCAGATCTTGCCAGCGGCGGGGAATCTTAACGGTAGTGCCGCGATCGCGCAAAAAGTGAAGCATTTCGCCCCGAATGTAAGGCACCGCAAAAGAGCTAAAGGCACAGCCCTGGCTGGGGTCAAACCGCTCAATCGAACGAATCAGGCCGATATAGCCAATTTGCTCAAGATCTTCGTAAGGTTCAGCGCACTGATGGCTCACCCGGTGGGCGATCTTACGCACCAATCCAGCATTCAGGCGAACTAATTGATTGCGAAGCCTGACCGAACGATCCTGCTTATACTCCATGAGCAATTCCATACCACGGGAGCGAAGTTGTGCCGATTTTGAAGAAGCCATAATTAATACAGAGTTAATGCAGGAGTTACTGCGACGAAGCGGTGTTGCATGAATTAAACTCATTCTCGGGAAGTGACCCCTAGCTCACCATCGTTGAAATACGGTAGTGCCCAGAGACCGCACTGAAGTACTTAGGCAGATACACGCAACCGGCTAAAAAACACACAAGCTTGAGCAACAGACAAAGTCTATGTAGAGAAGCTGCTTTCACAGTTAGGATCAGTAGATACTCTGGGCAGTGAGTGTCACTTCAAAATTTATTTTTGGTTGGAAGCAACTCCCTGTGAAGGCTTAAAAACGGTTGCTTTCACACCGAGTTTTTACGGATTTTCAGCAGAAACGGTGACCAGTCATCCCAAGCTGTAAATAATTCGTACAGATGCGAAACCCGTAATCGCCAGATCCAGGCGAAGTCATTACACTCTTAGTTAGAGAATTCATTTGGAAAAACTACACCGATGAGCAACACCAGTAATTTTCGTAAAGCTATCAGCGATGCCAAAAGTCAGGCGTTAATTGGCCCTAACGTCATCGCCAATGCGCTGCCCTACGTAGGCGGTGGCCTCATTTTGACGGCAGGTGGCACCTTCGGTGGCCTTACCGTGCTCAGAACCAACCCTGAGCTGTTCATGCCCACCTTTTTTGTCGCCATCGTGGCTGAGCTTGCCCTGTTTTTCGTGGCCCGGAGCGTTGCGCTTAAAGGCAATAACTCAGTGGCGTTGCCTCTTCTGGCGACCTATAGCTTACTGTCAGGCTATACTCTGAGCGGGCTGGTCTCTGTGGCTTTACAGAGTAGTGGCGTCGGTATTCAAGGCGTCGGGTTTGCTGCCCTAGCCTGTGGTCTTACCTTCATTGCGGCTCGGCCAATTGGCTCTAACCTGTCTGAAGAAGACGGCATGGCCCTGACCAAAACAGTCCAGCTTGGCATCATGGCGCTGCTGGTCGTGATCATCGGGCAGTTTGCCTTAAGTTTCTTTGGGGTGACTGCTCCTAATTTTCTAGAAATTGCCATCTCAGCCATCGGCGTTCTGCTATTTGTCGGTGCGGCAGTGGTAGATTTCTTCGTACTGCCTCGTACCTATCGCGATGACCAGGCGATTCCGGCGGCACTGTCGATGTATCTGACCTACATCAACCTGTTTGTATTCATTTTGCGCCTGTTGATTGCGATTAACGGCAGAGACTAATGTTTGACAACACCACACTCAAGCAAGAGCTTGAGTCACTCTCTGATCGCCTGGGCAAAGCTCAGGAGTATCTTTGACGTTCCAGCGCTCAACGCCAAAATTAGTGACCTAGAGCAGCTATCGGCGCAGCCTGACTTTTGGGACGACTCAACCAGTGCGCAGCAGCACTTGCAGGAACTCAGTGACTACAAGTCGAGCCTCGATCAGGTGAAGGGCTGGGCCGCTAGCCTTGCCGATGCTGGCGCTATTTTAGAACTATTGGAAGTCGAGCAGGATGAGGCGTTATTGGCAGAGGCAGAAGCTACTGTCAATCGGCTCAAACGCGAATTTGATCAGTGGGAGCTACAGCAGTTGCTCTCTGGCCCTTATGACAAGGAAGGGGCAGTTTTAAGTATCAATGCGGGCGCGGGTGGAACAGATGCTCAAGACTGGGCCGAGATGCTACTGCGCATGTACAGCCGCTGGAGCGAGCAAAATGGCTACCGCTTCACGTTGATAGAAAAGTCTGAAGGCGATGAGGCCGGGCTGAAGTCAGCCACGATGGAAATTGACGGGCGCTATGCCTATGGCTATCTCAAGGCGGAAAAGGGAACCCACCGACTGGTCAGAATTTCTCCGTTTAACGCCAATGGCAAACGGCAAACTAGCTTTGCGGGCGTAGAGGTGATGCCCATTCTCAATGAGAATGTTGATCTTGATATTCCCGATAAAGATTTAGAAGTGAAAACTTCCCGGTCGGGCGGTGCAGGCGGACAGAATGTGAACAAGGTGGAGACGGCTGTGCGCATCACCCACTTGCCGACAGGCATTTCAGTCAGATGTACTCAAGAGCGATCGCAGCTCCAAAACAAAGAAAAAGCGATGGCGCTCCTGAAGTCGAAACTGCTAGTGATTGCTCAAGAACAGCGCACCCAGGAAATCGCTGACATTCGCGGCGATATAGTCGAAGCCGCCTGGGGCAACCAAATTCGCAACTATGTTTTTCATCCTTACCAAATGGTCAAGGATCTGCGCACCAGTGTAGAAACTACTGCCGTTTCGGACGTCATGGACGGAGACTTAGAAGCTTTCACCCAGGCTTATCTCCTTCAGGAAAATCAGATGCTGTCCGAAAGCACCGTGTAAAAGCATCGTGTAAAAGCACTGTGTAGACTGTAGGTAGATGCCCGTTCGTCAGATGTGTTAGAGACCCGACATTTTTAAAGATATGAGTACCGACCAATCCGTAGAAACCGCGCCCGCAAAGCCCGCCTCCCCGCTGGACGAGCCGCCACCGAGCTTTATTAAGCTGGCTATGCGCAACATGGTGAAAAAGGGCGGCATATCGCTCTATCACTTTTTTCTGTCGTCGGTAGCCCTGCTGGGCTTGTTTGTCGGATTGGCCTATCTGACCCGGTAGGAAAAGGAGGAAACGAGCGATGTCTACGCTTGATGTAGCAACTGATGTCGATCAGGCGACTATCGAGGTCGAAACTTTTGTCGACGGCTGTGCCAGCGGGCAGGTGAGCGGTGTAGCGGTAGCGAGCTACCACCATTGGCTAAAGATCTGGCTAGCTGACTTAGCGCCGCAAATTTCGCCCATCAACGCCTACGAAGTCAGCTTGCGCCTAACCGACGATGCCGAAATTCAGCAGCTTAATACTGACTACCGGCAGCAGCCTGAGCCGACCGATGTGCTCTCCTTTGCCGCTATAGATGATGAGTTACCAGGCATGGGTGATTTGCACCATCATCAGCCTTTTTACTTAGGCGACATTATTGTGTCGGTTGAAACAGCCGCCCGTCAGGCTCCTATCCATCAGCACTCACTCGCTCAAGAAGTGGCTTGGCTGACGGCCCACGGACTCCTTCACCTGCTAGGGTGGGATCACCCCGATGAAGACAGCCTGGTGCATATGCTTGGCAGGCAAACTCAGCTCATGAGTCTAATCGAGATTTGATCCGGGATCTGATTAGCTAAAGCGTAGGGGAATAGAGACAGCAGCTTGAAAACTGGCTCCAAGCAGCAGTTGTTGAACCGCCAGGTTGCTAATATACCGATGATAAGTTCGGATCAAGGTTATATTGGCCTGAAAGTTGGGCAAGTTTTGGGGTCGAGGGTTGCCCTCTTTGTTGAGCGATGGGCGTCGCCTCTCCTGTGGAGAATCGCACTACAGCTAGACCCCAATCCGTACGTAGCAAAGCCAACCGACCCCATCTGCATATGTTCTCTCGCGATCGCCAATTTTCCCGCCATAGCGAAATCACTCACGATAGCCAATTGGCTGATCACAGCAAAAAGACCTCTGCTGAAATGACTGCGCTGACTGAGCGATCGCACTCCTGGCAAATAGCCCCCAACCTTTTCACCAGCTTCAGGTATGCCTGGGCCGGTATCGCTTACGCTTTTCAAACCCAAAGGAACTTCAGAGTTCATATGGGAGTTGGCATTCTGGCCATAGCCCTGTGCTGGGTACTCCACGTCAGCACCGTCGAAATTGCCGTCATCTGCTTGACTATTGGCGCAGTGCTGGTCATGGAAATCCTCAACACCGCACTCGAATCGCTAGTAGACCTGACCGTCGGTCAAACTTATCACCAACTGGCTAAAGTGGCTAAAGACTGTGCGGCGGGCGCTGTACTGATGGCTGCGATGATCGCGCTGCTGATCGCCGCGCTTATTTTTATGCCCCCGCTCTGGGATAATTTACAGACCTACCTGGCATCATCCCCTGCCTCTGGGATGGAATGAAGTATATAGAGCCCTCTTGGCTTCAGCCCTCATGATTTTGGTCATTGACAACTACGATAGCTTTACCTACAACCTGGTGCAGTACTTAGGCGAACTGGGCCAAACGCTGGCGGTTGCCCGCGATATAGAAGTCGTCCGTAACGATCAAATTACGCTTGCCGAGATCGAAGCGAAAAATCCGGATGGCATTGTCATTTCACCCGGGCCCGGTACGCCGAACGATGCGGGCATTTCTCTTCAGGTGATCGAAAAGCTAGGCCCGCAGGTGCCCATTCTCGGCGTTTGCTTAGGGCATCAAAGCATTGGCCAAGTTTACGGCGGCAAGGTCATTTCCGCCGCAGAACTCATGCACGGCAAGACCTCTCCCATTCGCCACAACAGCACTGGCGTCTTTGCTGGACTAGCCGATCCGCTGATTGCAACGCGTTATCACAGCCTGGTAATCGATAGAGAAACTTGTCCTGACAGCTTGGAGATTACTGCCTGGGTGGACGATGGCACCATTATGGGCGTTCGTCACCGCGACTATCCCCACATTCAGGGGGTACAGTTTCACCCGGAGAGTGTTTTAACCGAGTCTGGAAAGGAGCTGCTTAAAAACTTCCTGAAGGCAATAGGCTAAAGGCTCAAGACTTGTCCGCTTGGGCAAACTGTCCCAACCTGGTTGGGCTGAATGACCCATCTTAAGAGACGATAGAGCATACCCGCGAGAAAGTTGGTTTAAGGACATTATGAAACGGCGAGAATTGCTGAAATACGCGAGTGTAACCCTGGGCAGTACGCTGGGGCTAGGACTGGCGGCTAAGTATCAGTCTTATCAGGCTCAGACCAGTCCGCAGAGCGGCTCTCTGACCATTACAGGGCTCGGGCATACGGCCTTTTTGTTCACTGGCGGCGGGCGACGCATCTTGGTCAATCCGTTTAAGGCGGTTGGCTGTACGGCTGGCTATGCGGAGCCGACTGCTAGCGCCGACCTGGTGCTGCTGAGCAGTCGGCTGTTCGACGAGGGGTTTTTGAGTGATCGCTATGCCAATGCCCAGGTCATTGATGAACCGGGCGACTATACAGTTGGCGGCTTAGCCATTCAAGGGGTGAACATGCCTCACGACCGGCTCAACGGACGGCGCTTCGGTAACAATGTCGCCTGGGTCTGGAATCAAGCGGGCGTCAAGGTGGTGCACTTAGGTGGCGCGGTGGCCCCCATCACTATCGAAGACAAAATTCTCATCGGTCGGCCCGATGTTCTGCTGGTGCCCGTTGGCGGTGGCCCCAAAGCCTATACTCCAGAGGAGGCCGTCGAAGCCGTTAGCTCTTTAAACCCTAAAATTGTCATTCCCACTCACTACCGCACTCAGGCCGCTAATGCCGAAACCTGCGATATAGTGGGCGCTAGAGAATTTCTGGCGCTAATGTCCGGCACGCCGACCACTGTGGGCGACAATACCCTCACCATTAGCCCCGGTAGTCTGCCTAGCAGCGGGATGCGCATTGAGGTTTTAAGCTATGCTTTTTAAGTTGTATTAATAGCTTAAATCAACCGCTTAAGAAGCTTATGCAGAGTGAGTATCGGCAACGTCGGCAAGCCGTAATGGAAAGTATCGGTCAGGGCACGGCTATTTTTTGTAGCGCGCCGACAGCAGTGATGCACAACGACGTCGATTATCTGTTTCGCCAGGACAGCAACTTTTTCTACCTGACCGGCTTCAACGAGCCCCACGCTGTAGCGGTGCTTGCTCCCTCCCATGACGAGCATAAGTTTGTGCTGTTCGTACAGGCCAAAGACAAGGAGAAAGAAACTTGGAGCGGCTATCGGACTGGGGTAGAGGCGGCTAAAGAAAAGTACGGGGCCGATGAGGTGTATCCTATCGGCGAACTTGGCGAGAAGCTGACTCAATATGTCGAAAAAGCGCCTCGGCTCTACTATCATTTTGGCCGAGACCAGGCGTTCAATGGCCGGATCATTCGCCTGTGGCAGCACCTGCTTGGCAAGATGACCAAAAAAGGCACTGGCCCGGTCGCGATTGAGGACTCTCATCTGCTCATGCAGCAGTTCAGACGGGTGAAGAGCCCTGCTGAACTGGAGAAAATTCGGCGGGCGATCGCCATCAGCGCTGAGGCCCACAATACCGTCCGCGAAATGATCCGTCCGGGCCTGTACGAGTACGAAATCCAGGCGGCTATTGAAAATATTTTTCGCCGGGAAGGGGCGCTAGGTCCGGCCTACCCTTCTATTGTCGCGACGGGTAAAAACGCCTGCATTCTGCACTACGTAGAAAATAATCAGCCCCTGCAAGCAGGCGATTTGCTGCTGATCGATGCAGGCTGCGCCTATGACTATTACAACGCCGATATTACTCGCACGCTGCCAGTTGGCAATACCTGCTCAGCAGAACAGCGCATTCTTTACAATCTTGTGCTCCAAGCCCAGCTCGCCGCTATTGAACAGGTACAGCCAGGACTGCCCTTTAACGCCTTCCACGACGCTGCTACGCGGGTGATTACAACCGGCTTAGTCGAACTCGGCCTGCTCCAAGGCGACGTTGATCAGCTGATCGAAGAGAAAAAGCACAAGGCGTTCTTCATGCACGGCACCGGCCACTTTTTGGGGCTCGACGTCCACGATGCAGGCATTTTGCGCAATCCAGACAAAACGTGGCGACCTTTTGTCCCCGGTAATGTTGTCACGGTCGAACCAGGCATCTATATTTCGCCCGAATACGAACCAGCAGAAGGTCAGCCTGCGATTGATGAACGCTGGCTAGGCATTGGCATTCGCATCGAAGACAATGTGCTGGTCACTCAGAGCGGCCATGAAGTCCTCACTTCAGCAGTACCCAAAACTTTAGACGTCCGCGATCTGGCGCTAACCGCTAGCTACTGAAGCTAACGCTCCACTAATGGTGATGCCCTCACCTTCATAGCGCTGGCGCTGGCAGATTGCATAAACATAAATTGTTACACCAAAGGATAAACCGGGCAGGCTATTAGACGGAACACCTGGTGAGCCGCCTGCCTCAGTTTGTCAGCAACCTAAAACGGCATGAGGCGTTTGGGTTGTTTTTTGGATTGCGTTCTCTCAACGCGTTTGTAGCTGAGTTCTCGGGCTTACTTCCCGATTTGCAAAGGGCTGACAAACTTTCATCGTACTGAGGGGTAAAAATAGTCAGCTCATTTATTCGGTCATTGAGGAAATAAATTGTGAGATTGAATCGTCTGCTGCCTGGACTGACGCTGGTAGGGGCACTGCTACTAGCGCTGCCAGCAGAAGCGGCCAAGCTACAGTCCTGGCAGTTTGATTCGCAAGCGAGTCAACTGACTTTTACCACAGACGACGATGTTCAGCCGACAGCTCAGCTTTTGGCTAACCCCACTCGCGTCGTCATCGATCTGCCTGGGACAACGCTGGCAGGTGCAGAGGTTCAATCTTTCGACAGCACGGTTAAAGAAGTCCGGGCGGAGGAACTAGATGCTGAAACTACTCGGCTGGTGGTCGAATATCATGAAGGCTACAGCGTTGACCCAGCTCAGGTACAGGTGCGAGGAGAAAATTCGCGGCAGTGGTCGGTGCAGCTTCCTGAAGCCGTAGCCACCGGCTTACCGACCGTGCGCCCAGCATCTCGTTTATTGAGCACCTTGCCTAATCGAGAGAGTCTGATCAGCGATCGCCCCAATTCAACCCCCCGCACCCGCGTAGAAAGTATTACTGCCACCGCCACCGGCTTCTTCATCAGCACAGCCGGGGAACCCCCTCAAATCAGGGTCAGTCGCTTTGCCGAGGGCAGACAGCGATACATCACCCTTGTCTTTGAGCAGACAGCGCTGGCACCTAGTCGTTCGCGGCTACCGGTCAATCGGTATAGCATCAGTAGCTGGGAAGTGGAGCAGGTTTCGTCTGAGCCCGCCAGCGTTAAGATCACCCTGGCACTGGCAGCAGAAAGCCCTGACTGGGATATTTCTGCGGGTTCAGATGGCGTTGTGATCTTGCCGAAGGATGTGTCGATTAGCCGCGTGCCCGACGAAGGAAGCGTCTCTGGCGCTCGCATTACACCGCCTGCACCGGCTGCAACTGTCCAGCCGCCAGCGGCGACGCCGCACCCGAGCTCAAACGATGCACTGCCGACCTTACCTAACGGTCGGTTTACTGTAGTGATTGATCCCGGACACGGCGGACGTGATCCCGGTGCCGTTGGCATTGGTGGGCTGCAAGAGAAGGTAGTGGTCAACGATATTGCCCCGCAGGTGGCGGCTATTTTGCGCCAGCAAGGGGTGAATGTGGTGATGACTCGTACCAGCGATATCGAAGTTGACCTCGAACCGAGGGTGGCCACCGCCGAGCGGGCCAATGCCTCTATTTTTGTCAGTATTCACGCCAACTCGATTAGCCTCAGCCGCCCGGATGTGAACGGGTTAGAGACTTATTATGGATCCGCTGCGAGTCAGCGGCTGGCGAGTACGGTGCACGCGACGGTACTGAGAGCAATGGGTCTGCGCGATCGCCAGACTCGCAGCGCCCGGTTCTATGTCATTCGCCAAACGTCGATGCCCGCTATTTTGATCGAGACAGGTTTCGTCACGGGCGCGGAAGATGCGCCTAACCTGGCCAATCCGGACTGGCGGGCCCGAATGGCACAGGCGATCGCCCAGGGAATTTTGATCCATTTACAGCAAGGATTGTGAACTGCCGCCCCTGTAGGCTTACTTTTTCTCAGGATGTTGAACGGCTTCACAGGTGATGCCGAGCTTACTAAGCGTGTGAATCAGCTGGTACAAGCGGCCCACATCGCGCTGATTGAAGTGCAGCGCCAGCCGAGGTAACGCTGCCGTCTCATCACTGCGCTCTACCTCAAAAGCACCGACCTCTCGAATCTGCCCCTGGCTGAGAATGTCAGAAAATTCTGCATTGAGCTGGTCAATACTCCCGGCCCCCAGCGGCGCTTTTAGCCGAATCACGAGCTGACCATTGACGTAGCGACTGGAATGGTACATCCGATAGAAGCTCTCGATATAAGCCAGGGCGTCGTCTATGCTGCTGGTCAGATGATACAGACTGGTATCGTCGGCACTGATCAGGCCCTGGTCGAGCAAACGATTGCGCACGTAGTGATCCCAGCTTTTCCAATAGTCACCGCCCGGTCGGTCAATCAGGACTAACGGCAGCGGATCGGCTTTACCCGTTTGAATCAGCGTCAGCGCCTCAAAAGCTTCGTCCTGGGTGCCAAATCCTCCTGGGAACAGGGCAATTGCATCGCTCTCTTTCAAAAAGAACAGCTTGCGCGTAAAAAAGTACTTAAAATCGACCAGCTTAGAATCGCCGGTGATGACCGGATTCGCCCCTTGCTCAAAGGGCAGTCGAATATTGAGGCCAAAGGAGCGATCGCGGCCCGCGCCCTCGTTACCGGCCTGCATGATGCCGCCCCCGGCACCGGTCATCACCATAAAACCCTGCTTTGCCACCCGGCGAGCAAACTCAGAAGCCATGCGATACTCAGCTCTATCTTGAGGGGTGCGAGCCGAGCCAAAAATCGTGATTTTGCGAGTGTGGCGATAGGGAAAAAAGGACTTGAAGCCCTCTTCCATATCCAATAGCGAATGGCTCAATATCTTCCAGTCAAGCCGCTCAGCTTCTTGCTCTGCCATCCGCACTAACGTCTCAAAGATTTCCTCCAGTAGCTCCCCATTCTTCAGCTCGGGCAGATGTTCCAGCACCCGCAGGACATCCGATCGTAGCCGACCTGAGCTTTGAGGGTTAGCGGTGCTATCGTCTGAAGCGGTTGAAGAAGAAGCATTCATAATGCGCGTTAATAAAAGTGATCAGTTTTTCTAAAGGGTTACATTCTAAGCCGGAATTGATCCCTCTCTAACCAGCCTAGGTATAGGATATAAGGCTCCAGCAACAAGTTTTCTGGGGTTAAGCCGGCTCAAAAGAAAAAGGTTTTGGCGATCGCCAAAACCCTCTCTTGTCAGCTATTTTTTCCAAAGGCAGAGGTTGCACTCAGCCTGGCCTGAATTTGAGCCAAGGAAACGGAGAAACCTGTCCCGTTAGCCATCTGCTCAGTCAGCGAAACTGCTGTTTGAAGTACTGCCTTTACAAATACTTCTCTAAAGTATTAGCCAAAGTCGTCTTCGGCACAGCGCCGACCACCATATCCACGCGCTGTCCCCCTTTGAAGATCATCAGCGTAGGAATACTCCGGATACCATACTGGCTAGCCACACTGGGGTTTTCATCAGTATTGACCTTGACCACTTTT
>JBBQAC010000342.1:0-3733 GCA_038315915.1 Phormidesmidales cyanobacterium | reverse complement strand
TGTGCAACCCAGGAAGCCAGCATCGCGCCGCTGATATCGCCCTGCTTCGCGGTGACAATGCACATGGAGCCAACTAACCGCCCGATCGCTTTCTCTACCGACGAGGCCGCGACGCGCGGAGCCTTGGCCTTTTTAGCTTTTTTGAGCTGCTGGGCAAAGTCTGTACCGGCCTGCTCGCATTCCTGCAAGGTCTTCGCATCTGGCGTAAATTTTACCCGAATGGGGTCAAAGCCGAAGCTGTAGCCTGCGTCTTTGAACTTGTTTTCTAGCAGGTCAATTGCTTCGCCGCTCCAGCCAAAGGAGCCAAAGACACCGGCAAGCTTAGTCTTACTGGCAGAAGAAAGAACTACGCCCAGAGCCGTTTGAATTTGCGTGGGGGCATGTCCGCCGAGCGTGGGTGAGCCCATGATGAAACCGGCAGAGCTTTCGGCGGCGGCTTTGACCTCAGCGGTGTCGCTTTGTTCCGCGTTGATGGCATTAACGCCGACGCCTGCTTTGGTGATGCCCCGTGCGATCGCCTGCGCAATCGTCGCCGTATTGCCGTAAGCTGAAGCGTAAATCAGCGCTACTGAGAGATCTTTTCCTTTTTGCTGCGCTGCCCACTGGTGGTATTTTTTGGTCAGGTCAGTCACGCCGTAGCGGACTAAGGGGCCGTGGCCAGTCGCATACAGCCGGGGCACGTATTCACCAAGTTTTTCTAGCGCGGTCTCTACCTGACGAGCGTTTGGGGCCATCAGGCAGTCGAAGTAGTAACGCTGGTCTTCTAGCAGGGTTTCGCGATGGAGATCGTAAGCGTCCTCTGAGCAAACGTGCGCGCCTAAAAACTTGTCGCTGTAGAGTACCTCGGTGGCGCTGTCGTAGGTGCACATGCCATCGGGGTAGCGAGGTGTTGGGGTGAGAATGAACTGAAGATGGTGCTTTTGACCAAGATCTAGATCTTGCTCGGTGCCGCCTTTGACTGGCTGTGTGGGATGGGTGATTTCGGCGGATTGGAGGGCGATCGCTGCCGGGTTAGAACAGACAATCGTCGCCTGCGGCGTTAGCGGCAGCAAAGCTTTGAGCGTTTTCATCCGGTTGGGATTGGTGTGGCTCAAGACAATGTAGTCAATCTCTGCCGGATTGATTTCGTTCTGTAGCGCTTCCAAAAAAGCCTCGGTAAAAGAGCCACCGGGCGGATCTAACAGGGCAATGCGGTTGCCGCGAATCAGGTAGGAATTGGCCGTTGTTCCTTTTTCTAGCGCATATTCGATTTCAAAGCGCAGGCGATCCCAGGAGCGCGATCGCAATACGGTAGTATCCGCCGTAATCGGCAGCACCTGCACGTCTCTACGGCCCGAGTCAGCGGGCTTTTGCTCAGCAGAGGACTGAGTGGCTGGGGTTTGAGCAGTCATTTAAATGTCCTCTCTTTGCTTAGTAGTAGTTGCCAACTTTGCGATGGTGAACCGCCGTTTGCGCCTCTTCTTTAGAGACTTTGCCATTGTCTACGATGCAGTACACTAGCCAGTGGTCGCTCAGCTCCATGCGGCTAGAGACTTCACACTCCAGGTAGGCCAGGGAATCTGCCAGGATGGGCGACTTGTTGTTTGCCGGACGAGTGCGCACCCCGGAAAATCTGTCTGCACCGGGCGGAAAGCGCTTGAGGAAGTGCTTCATCAGCGGCAGGTGATTGCCTTCTTCGAGAATGTTCAGCACAAAGGTATCGCCGACCTGCATGAGTGATTCAATCGCCCGGTCTTTGGCAACAGCAACAGTAAAGCCCAGCGGCTCAAAGCTCGCTTGCGTAATCCAGGATGCTAACATCGCTGACTGCACGTCGCCCTTTGTTGCGGTGATAATGTACAGTCCGCTGCTGATGCGGCCCAGTGCTTTTTGCAAGTCAGCATCTAGCGCCTTGATTTTTTTGATTTTTTTGGTCTGCGCTAGCTCCTGGCCTAAGTCGGTGCCGGTCTCCTCGCAGAGCTGATAAATCGCTTCACTAGGTGTATCCTTAATCCGAATCGGGTCGAAGGCGACCTTCAGCTCCAGATCTTGCAGCTTGCTGTGCAGCGGATCAATCGGCTCGTCGTCACCGCCATAAGATTCAAACAGGCCAAATGTCTTTTTACTGCCGACGCCTGCCAGGATTGTCCCCAACGCAGCGCGAGTCTCTTCAGAGGCTTTGCCGGTGGAAGGGGGCATACCGATGACGACACCGGTAGAGCGGCTGACAATCTCGTTCACATCTTGCGTGTCCGCCGAGCGCATGTCTACCATTTCCACGCCGACGCCAGTTTTAGTGATGCCTCGGGCGATCGCTTGAGAAAGGCGATCGCTATACCCATAGTCAGACACGTAAAACACCGCTATCTGCGTTTCGGCGTCACTCTTTTGCTGGCTCCATTCGCGGTAGCGCCCGGTTAGCTCAGCGACATTGTGGCGCAGTAGCGGGCCGTGGCCGGTGGCAATGGTCTCAATTTCGCCGTCGAGCTTGTCCATCCGCTTCATCGCGGAGATGACTGAACGGGCATTGGGAGCCATCAGGCACTCGTAGTAAAAGTGAAAGTCGGGCGAGAGCGCTTCTAAATCTTCGTCGAAGAGATCATCTTTACAAAAGTGTGCGCCAAAGGCGTCGCAGGTGTAGAGAATGCCAGTCTTATGGTCGTAGGTGAAGATGGTGTCGGGCCAGTGCAGGTTCGGCGCGTTGGTAAATTCGAGGACGTGACCGCTGCCCAGATCCAAAGTTTCGCCGCTTTTGATGACCTGGCGCTCGAAGGGGGTGTGGAGGAGGTCTTCGAGGAAGGCGATCGCGACTTTTGCACCGACTACTATCGCATTTGGAGCCAGTTCCAGCACGTCTTTGATCAGGCCGCTGTGGTCGGGCTCGGTGTGGCTAACGACGATGTAATCAATCGTCGCCGGGTCGATTTCGCCCTTGAGCGCGTCCATGTACAGCTCGCGGAACTTGGCGTGGGAGGTGTCGACCAGCGCCGTTTTTTCACCACGAATGATGAAGGAATTGTAAGTGGTGCCGTTTTGCAGGCCGAATTCGATGTCAAAGCGATCGCGATCCCAGTCAAGTGAACGAATCGCTGTCGTGTCTTCTGCAATGCTAGCAACCTGCATAGACAGGCGCTTTTGGCCGGGTTCTTGGCCAGATGTTTTGGTTTGGGTAGCGGCAGCAACCATAGCGAATCTCCTATTTCTGTGGCCCGCATGGCCTGCCAGATCCCTGGCCAGCTAGCACGAGCAATGCTTAAAGTGAGTTTAGCAACAAAAGCGTTGCTTTATTCACATTGTGCCGCAACTTAGCGCTGTTAGCCGCCAATCATTCGTTGTAAATACTTATCAAACTGATTAAGCGGCCCGCCGTAAGAACAGCAAAGAGGTGCTGCCATAGCGTTTTGATTTGACGATTTCTAAGTTCTCAGGCAGATCGTGAGGTTGCCATTGTGCTTCGCTATATTCGATGGCGGCTTCTGCGCGATCGCTCAAACAGTCCGCTAGCTGAGCGATTACTGGCCCGTACAGCTCCCCGGCATAGGGCGGATCAAAGTAAACGCATTCAAATAGCGAGCCGGATTCTACAAGCTGCTTCATTTGCCTGACGACATCGCCCTGTATGACCTGAAAGCGCTGCTCCGGCTTTGCTACCTTCTGCCAGTTCTGCTGCACTATCCGACAGGCCGCAGTGGATTGTTCGATGCCGACCACTTCTGCCGCCCCCCGGCATAGCGCCTCCGCCCCCATCGCCCCG
>JBBQAC010000268.1:0-5702 GCA_038315915.1 Phormidesmidales cyanobacterium | reverse complement strand
TTAGACCCAGCCTCTACCTTCGTCCGGGGCAAAAATTGCCTCAACGAAAAGCCCTGCTGTGGGGCACTTTGCCAGCCTTGCAGTTGCTGAAACAAAGTCTTCATCTGAGTGACAACCTGAAAGCTCACCGGCTCCTCTGAGCCCTTCCGGAACTTTTTCAGCACCTCAGCCGGAACCGAACCCTCCAGCACGCTCACTTTCAGCGCATTCTTTGCCTGCTGACAGCCCGTCAGCAAGCTACCAACAGCCAGCCCAGCCGTCCCTAAAAGCACAGTTCTTCGATCAATCATCTCAATTTTCCAACTCTCTCTATTCCCTGGTAGCTGAGCGGTTCGCCTTCTCTTGGAGTAGCCTCCACAGCCCAACAAGAAATTAAAAGCGCAGAAGGAAAACTCCTCCTGCGCCTAAAGTCTAACGCTCAGCTCACTTCAAGAGTTTACCGAGCCCCCAGTTCACTTAGAACTGAGTTTGCAGAAACGTGAAACCTACAAAGACTTGGTCTTCCCTGCGCCCCACTTATCGCCCATGACCTTTGGCATTACCAGGATATGAGCTGAAATAGCCTCCAAGTCATCCTCTGTCAGGTTGCGCATTTTGGGATACACATCAGAGCTTTTAGTACTGGGATGCAGCTCCGAAATCTCGACCAGGCCATCGTAAGTCGTCGGATTGTGCAGATAGTCTACCAGGGCTGCGAGGTTATCGCGGGCGGGGTAAGCCCCTTCTAGCGATTCCGTATCGAGGCCGACGTTTGGGTTAGTCTTGGTGATGCCGCTGTTGTGGCAGGTCGCACAGGCGACATTGAACTTACTGCGACCGCGAAGGAATTCTTCGGTCGGCAGGGTAACCGTTTCACCTTGCTCGTTGGCTTTGATGGTGCGGGTAGCCACATCGAATTCAGCAGCGATCGCATCGCCTGCAAACATCCCGCCGCCCAATAGGCCCGCCACAAAGATCACGGCTGCAACCACCAGCCCAGTGCATCTTTTTAACAAATTTCTCATTTTTTATGCTCGCTTCTGAGACACGCAACACAGCAGTGATTCAATTCTCATTGAACCAAATTATTTTTTATCATGCCACGAATAGGACGATAGAGGGTGAACAACCCTCAGAAAACACCCAAAGAAAATGTCGAAAATGAAGGATTACCCGCTAGCTCGCTCAGAATTGTTACAGTCCTTTACAATAAGCCGAGTATTTTGCTAGTGACTCTCAGGCTGTCGCTGTCGGTTACTAGCGACGCTGCCGTCGTCATTCGGCCCTTTCAACACCGTTTCGACCTGCTTTGTCCTCACGGCGACTTTATCAACCGGTCGATGCAGCCGAATTAGCTGGGACAGCATTTGCTTCAGTTCGGTGCGGGGCACAATTTTGTCGACAAAGCCGTGGTGCAGCAGATATTCCGAGGTTTGGAAGCCTTCGGGCAGCTTTTCACGGACGGTTTGCTCCACCACCCGGCGACCCGCAAAGCCGATGGTAGCTTCGGGTTCTGCCAAAATGATGTCGCCTAGCATCGCAAAGCTAGCCGTCACGCCGCCGGTAGTGGGGTGCGTGAGAATCGGCACATAGAGCAGCTTGGCTGTGCGGTGACGCTCCAGCGCAGCTGAAATTTTGGCCATTTGCATCAGGCTGAGCAGTCCTTCCTGCATCCGGGCTCCGCCGGAGGCGCAGACGATAAAGACCGGTAGCTGTTCGGCAGTGCCGCGCTCAATCAGTCGGGTCAGCTTTTCGCCCACTACAGAGCCCATACTGCCGCCCATAAACCGAAAGTCCATGACCCCGAGAGCGGCCAGTTCACCGTTGATTTGGCCCAGGCCGGTCTGTACACCGTCGACTAGCTTGGTCTTGGCCTGAGTGTCTCGAATGCGGTCGGCGTAGGCTTTGCGATCGCGAAATCGCAGCGGATCTTTTGGGGAGATTTGGGTGTCGATAGGGCCCCAGGTATCGGCGTCGATCAGTTGAGCAATGCGATCGCCGCTAAAAATGCGATGGTGATAGCCGCACTCGGGGCACACCTGCTGATTGGCCCACAGATCTTTTGTGTAGGTGAGCACGTCGCAGCGCTCGCACTTCGTCCAGAGTCCATCGGCGATCTCTCGCTCGTGCCTGTCCTCGCTAATCAAACCCGTTTTCTTCCGATTGGCAAACCAGTCAAACAGTGACATCTTCCCGTTCATCAAACCTGCTGAAGTCGCTGCATTTATCCTACTGGCTTGGCCCCCCCTGTGGGAAATTCTCACCCAGAAATTCTGGCGGCGAATATCAGCGCGCTTCACCAGCCCCTATAAACCCAACGGAAAAAACACAGCCAGGTAAGCGTCAATAATCTGCTGACCATAAAACATTGCCAGCACTGCTCCCAGCGCCAAATAAGGGCCAAAAGGAATCGCCTGCTTAGGACTGAGCACGCCCAGCGCCAAAGCCCCGCCCCCAACCACCGCGCCCATCGCCGCCGCCCAAAAAGTCGCCAGCAGCAGCCCCGGCACGCCCAGCCAAGCCGCCAGCATCGCTGCCAGCTTGGCGTCGCCGCCCCCCATCGCGGTCTTGCCAAAGGCTATGCTGCCAGTGAGGGCGATCGCCTCAAATAACCAGAGTCCAGCCACGCTTGCCACCACCGCTGGCACCACAACGCTAATCACATGGCTTAACAGGGGCGTTTCCAGGTAGCCCATCCACCCTCTGAATCCCCAGCCCAGCAGCAACCCAGAGGCAGTCAGGCTATTGGGCAAAATCATCGTATCCAAATCGATCAGTGCCAGCGTCAGGAGCCAGCACACAAAAATCCAATAACCGGGCGTTTGCCAGGTCGCACCGAAGGCCATAAATACCGATACAAACAAAGCCCCGGTCGCAAACTCAACCAGGGGATACCGGCTGGCAATCGGCAACCGACAGCGACGGCAGCGCCCCTTTAGCCACAGCCAGCCAAACACCGGCACGTTATCGTAGGGCTTCAGTCGGGTCAGGCACTGCGGACAGCGAGAAGGGGGATGCAGCAGCGAAAGACCAGCAGGCAACCGGTAAATCACCACATTTAAGAAGCTGCCTACTGAAGCCCCAAAAATGAAGACAATAAAGAGAGGAACCAGAATATCCACACGGTCAGGCTGGGTAAACGTCAGGACACAGTTGCGACTAGCGGCCAACCCGTCTCCTCACTCAAGGTGCCCATCTACCAGCACTCATCCACCAGCAATCGTTGATACAAAGCAGCCCCGCGATTGCATTTCAACGGAGGACTGTCCCGGTTCTGAGCAAGGGTCGCGCTAAACTAGACCCGGCTCAATTTGGCTAAAAGGCACAAAGCACTCTTGCGGCAGCAGCACCGGTTTGTCCCCGAAAACCAGCTTGCCGCGATGGTTAGCCCGACCGATGGCGACGCCAATAGGACGCTGCATGACTTCTGGGTGAACTTCGTAAAAGGTACGATAGATATGCCTGGCGGCCTTGAGCAACTCTGGATTAAGCAGTACAGAATCATCTCCAAAAGCGAGTCGATCCACTCTCTCGTACTGCATGTCTTGCGATGTCGGCGGTCTGCGCTGCGCTGACGCTACGGTTCCGAAGGCTCCATTCATCCCGATTCACTCCCAGTGACTTAAATAAAAATACAAAGATAGTACACAACTGATAAAAACTTTATAGCTAACCTGAGTGCTTTGCGCTCAGCAGCGTCACTGATTCAGCGCCTTTTCGAGCGCTTCACCCATAGCTTGGCAACCGACGGCAATCATTCCGTCTGACATAATGTCTCCGGTGCGATAACCCTGATCTAGCACGGTGAGCACGGCTTGCTCAATTTGGTCGGCAGCAGCGGGCTGGTTGAGTCCGTAGCGTAGCATCATCGCCGCACTCAGTACCTGAGCCAGCGGATTGGCCTTGTCCTGCCCAGCAATATCGGGCGCTGAACCATGTACCGGTTCAAACAAGCCGGGGCCACTTTCCCCCAGACTGGCAGATGGTAGCATACCAATGCTGCCGGTTAGCATGGCCGCTGCGTCAGAGAGAATATCGCCAAAGAGATTACCCGTGACAATCGTATCGAATTGCTTAGGGGCGCGTACGAGCTGCATGGCCGCATTGTCTACATATAGGTGAGAAAGCTCTACATCGGGGTAGTCAGCGCTGAGGGCAGTGATGCGATCGCGCCAAAGCTGAGACACTTCCAACACATTGGCCTTATCCACCGAGCACAGCCGCCCTTTACGCTTACGCGCGATGTCGTAGGCAACCCGGCCAATCCGGTCAATTTCCTGAGAAGTGTAGGCCATAGTGCTCACTCCCCGCTGCTGACCGTCCTCGGTAGTAAAAATGCCCTTAGGCTGGCCAAAGTAAATGCCGCCAGTGAGTTCGCGCACCACCATAATATCCACGCCCTCGACAATTTCGGGCTTGAGCGAAGAAGCACTCAGAAGCTGCGGCAAAATAGTCGCAGGCCGCAGATTGGCAAACAGCCCGAGCCCAGAGCGCAGGCCGAGCAGTCCGGTTTCTGGCCGCTGCGCTCGGGGTAGCTTATCCCACTGATAGCCCCCAATCGCTGCGAGCAAAACAGCATCACTCTGGCGGCAAGCCGTCAGCGTCTCTGCGGGCAGCGGCGATCCGGTCGCAGTAATCGCCGCCCCGCCCAGCAGCGCTTCGCTGAAGTCAAAGGCAGTACCGTGCTGGTGGCCCACCTGCTTAAGCACTGCCACGGCCACGGTCATAATTTCTGGGCCAATGCCGTCACCGGGTAGCAGCGTAATCCGGAATGGCTCTTTCATAGGAACGATCAAGGGGGACGGGTGTCATAATACCCGATGAACCGTGCGGTAAAATACCAGCATATCAACTGAATCAGGCAGGCAACTGCCCGGCATATGGCTTTTCTTCGTGATGATTTGGCTCAGCTCGCGGCCTACCAATCGCCTCATCCGGCAAGCAAGGCAGCAGATGGAGTACAGCTAGCTTTAGACCCGCTGGATACCAACGAAAGTCCGATTGACCTACCAGGCGATCTCAAAGCGGCCCTGGCAGCGCAATACCGGGAAGCGATCGCCGCCAACCGCTACCCCGACGGTACTCACCTGGCACTCAAGCAAGCGGTTATCGCCTACGCCACTGAGTCTGGGAACCTACCCGCAGGGCAGATTAATCCTGAAAATATCACCCTGGGCAATGGCTCTGACGAACTTATTCGCTCGGTGATCATGGCCACCTGCCTGGGCGGACACGGCTCTATTCTGGTGGCCGAGCCGACTTTTTCGATGTATGCCATCCTCGCGAAAACCCTGGGTGTCCCTGTACATGCTGTTGATCGCACGGATAGCTTTGAAGTCGATATCGCTGCTGCTCAGAGGGCGATCGCCCAGTCAGCCAACAGCGCGACACCGGTACGCATCGTCTTCATGGTGCATCCCAACTCTCCAACAGCCAATGCCCTCACCTCAAAGGAGTTGGACTGGCTCAAGCAGCTTCCAACTGACGTCTTAGTCGTCGTTGATGAAGCCTACTTTGAATTTAGCGGCCACACTACGATTGCAGAAGCGCTAAGCCGCCCTAACTGGATAGTCACTCGAACATTCTCTAAAGCCTTTCGGCTAGCGGCCCATCGCGTTGGCTATGGGATCGCCCACCCGACAATCATTGCAGCCCTAGAAAAGCTCAGACTGCCCTACAACCTACCCAGCTTTTCTCAAGCAGCCGCGCTGGTGGCACTCGCC
>JBBQAC010000323.1:0-4110 GCA_038315915.1 Phormidesmidales cyanobacterium | reverse complement strand
TTTACCGCCGCTGATGCCTGCTTTGCTGACAGGGGTGGCGATGGGCTTCTCACGGGCGGTCGGAGAATATGGCTCGGTGGTGATTATTGCGGGGAACATTCCTTTCCAGGATTTGATTGCACCGGTACTGGTATTTCAACGTTTGGAGCAGTTCGACTATGCCGGAGCGACTGTCATTGGCTCGGTGCTGCTGCTCATTTCTCTGGCTATTTTGATAGTGATCAATCTGTTGCAATCTGTAGGGAGACGCTATGACTAATAGGGTGCTAAAGATAACAGAAGTGGCGATCGCCCCTCAACAATCTGCTCCAAAGGCCCGCCCCGACTGGCGAAAATGGGCGCTAATTGGATTTGTGATATTCTACGTCTCGCTGATAGTGCTGCTACCCGCGCTCAATGTATTTATACAAGCCTTTAGCGGTGGCCTCTCTGGATTGATAGCGACCTTTACCAGTCGCCCTTTTATGCACGCAGTTGGGCTGACGCTGATCACAGCAGCGATCGCTGTTCCACTGAATACAATTTTTGGGCTGGCGGCGGCAGTGGCGATCGCTCACAAAAGCTTCCCTGGACGCACTCTCTTAATCAGCATTATCGACTTGCCTTTTTCTATCTCTCCGGTGGTTGCTGGTCTGATGCTGGTGCTGCTGTACGGCAACCGGGGCTGGTTTGGGCCGCTGCTAGAAGCAGGTGGCATTAAAATCATCTTTGCCCTACCCGGCATGATCATGGCCACCATTTTTGTCACAATGCCCTTCATTGCCCGCGAAGTGCTGCCTGCTCTAGAAGAAATCGGCACCGAGCAAGAAGAAGCCGCTCACACATTAGGCGCTTCCTCCTGGCAAACCCTCTGGCGCGTCACCCTGCCGTCTATCCGGTGGAGCTTACTTTACGGCTTAATTCTCTGTAACGCCCGCGCTATGGGAGAGTTTGGAGCCATAGCAGTCGTTTCTGGTAACATTATCGGCAAAACTCAAACGCTGCCCCTTTACATCGAAGAATCATATGTTCAGTACAATACTCAATCTGCCTATGCAGCATCTGTGTTGCTTGCTTGTCTGGCAATCGTCACCTTGATCTTGAAGCATCTGCTAGAGCGCAGCACTAACGTTGGTCACGGCGGGCATTAAGAAGACGCTGAAGATCACGTTAGATTGACAGACCTGGATTTAAGACTCGCATTTGGAGAACATTTGAACGCTAGCGCACTGCGCCTTATCAATTCTTTCAACAAGATATTTCTTATGGCCTCTACATTTTCTCAGAACGATTTAGCATATCTTCAGCTAAAGCAGCCCGAAAGCCCAATCCGAGCACATATTCAACTCCGCATTCCCAAATCACGCCACGCCAACCCGGTTATTTCCAACTTGATTAACCGATATGGTCTAACGGTCAATATTTTAGGAGCAATCTTAGGTATTGATGGTTACGGAGACGGCTGGTTTGATCTGGAGATTAACGGCAAAGTTGCTAAAGTTCATGAAGCTTTGCTTGATTTGATCGAGATGGAAGCCGACATTTGGATGAAGTCAGAAACTAACGACGGCCTTTAATGCTGCCTCTAACACCGCCTCTAACACCCTTGTAATAACCAGCACTTGAGCCCGGAACTTGACGCTAAGTTAGGCTTCAACAAGATCGTATTTACCGCCGCGATCTAGCGCTTGCTGGTAGGCTGGGCGAGCGTGAATGCGCTCTAGAAATGCCATGAGCTTTGGTCGGCTGGCATTCAGTCCAGCACGAGTAGCGGCTGCTTCTAGCGGAAAGCTGAGCTGAATGTCGGCGGCAGTGAAATCGTCGCTGACGAACCATTTGGCTTTGTTGAGTTCTGCTTCCATGTAGTCCAAGTGCAGGGCAATTTGGGGCTGGATAAATGAGCTTTGGGCGCGACCGGCGATCGCCCCTGCAATGGGCCGCAGGAAAAAGGGCGCTTTCTCCTTCACCTGATTGAACACAAGATCCAGTAGCAGTGGTGGCATTGCCGAGCCCTCTGCGTAGTGCAGCCAGTAGGTATAGCGCAATCGCGCTGGCGTATCGGGCGCGGGCGCTAACTTTCCGTTGCCGTAGCGATCTACCAAATACTCTACAATTGCGCCTGATTCAGCCAGGGTTAGATCGTCATCGGTAAGGATGGGGGATTTGCCAAGCGGGTGCACCTGGCGTAGCGAATCGGGTGCCAGCATGGTTTCTGGGTCACGCTCGTAGCGTTTGATGTCGTACTCAAGCCCGAGTTCTTCTAGCAGCCAGAGGATGCGCTGGGAACGAGAGTTGTTCAAATGGTGGACGGTCAGCATTGAGTTATTTGCCTGAATGGTTGGACAGCCCTCTCATCCTACCCGGTAGCGTAGTCGAGCAGTAGCTTGGCGACGAGTGTTGTCGTCACCGCGATGAAGATTGGCTTGATCAGCTTTGCGCCCTGCTTGGTGGCGAAGGTTGCGCCTAAAAAGGAGCCGATGATGACACCTAAAGCACCGCTGATACCTTTGGGATAGTCAATGCCGCCGGTGGTCGTAAAGGTAATGAGCGCCGTTGCATTGGCTAAAAAGTTGAGGAGTTTGGTCGTGCCGGTGGCGCGTAAAAAGTCGAGAGACCAGAGAGACAGCAGGGCGAATGCTAAGAAGATGCCCGTACCTGGGCCGAAAAAGCCGTCGTGAAAGCCAATTGCACCGCCCGCTAGAATGCTCCATAAGATGCGCTGGAGAGGTTGCTGCCGCGATCGCTCGAATCCACTATCCTGCTCAGGTCGCTTCGCCATGCCAAAACCTGGATTGCACACGACAAAAAAAGTAATCGCCACCATTAACACGATGACCAGCGGTTCGGCCCAAGCAGAGGGCAATAGGCCAATGCTGCGACTGCCGAGGTAAGCGCCCAGTACGACCGGAATGCCCATCGCAGCGCAGGCACGCCAGTCGATTTGCTTGGACTGCGCGAACTTGAGCGTACTGGTGAGTGCGCCAAAAGTGCCGCAGAGCTTGTTGGTAGCGATCGCCCCACTCACCGGCAGTCCCGAGAAAATCAAACCGGGCAGCATGATCAGGCCACCCCCGCCAGCGATCGCATCGACAAATCCGGCGACCAGCCCAACCACAAAAATTAGCAGAAACACCACGCTAGCGCTGCCTCGTGCTAGATAAATCCACCGAAGCGTACAATCTACCCACTGTAGTCAGTCAGCCTGTATATCTTCTGGTCTTGAAATATGAAGTCTGAATGACCAGTAAGCTGAAGGGTGTCACCCGCTTTCATCCCATTGGGCAAATCGACCGCTAAAACGCCAGTGTAGTCTATCTCTATTGAAGCCTGATCGCCTGTCGCTTCAAACGTTTTGATAGATTGCTGACGCGAGGAAAACATCTTTTCAGATTGTTCCGCTAGCACTCGAAACTGTTCTATGCCGGAAGCGATCACACTCACCTTCCCACCCGAGACATTCTTAAACTCAATATCGGGATGAAAGGCCGCTACCATCCGTTTAACGTCAAAACTGTTGTAAGCATCGAGATAGTATTCAATGAGGGCTCGCTTTTGTTGAGTCTCCATAGCACAAACCGCACCTCTGAGTGAACGTTGGCAACCTCAGTATACAAGAGACCATGGCTACTAACTATGAACAGCCTCCGAAATAGGCAGAGCAAGTTTTAGTTCAACAATCAAGCTTCTGGTTCTATTCCCAACTCTCTGAGCTGTGCCGCAAGTCTAGCTGCTTTTGTTTCAGCCGCTTGAGCTTGAGCTTTTGCTTCTTGAGCTTGAGCTTTTGCTTCTTGAGCTTGAGCATTTGCTTCTTGAACTTGGGCGATCATTGCTTGGGCTTGGTCAGTAGCTGCTTGGACTTGAGCGATCGCCGCTGCTGTTGCCTCCGGTAAAGTCGGGACTAGATCGCCACTCTCCAGAAAATATCTGAGCTGTCTCTGGTGCACCCCCAAAAATAGACCCAACACTTGGCTGTAAAGCTGACCGGCTTGGTTAGAGGTTGTTTTAAAAGCCAATAGTTGAGTAAAAAAGCTCACACGGGATAGGCTGAAAGTACTTAATCCTCAGCCCCGTGTGAGCCATGACAAAAGCATACTCTAGCAACCTAACCTACGACCAGTTCAAGCTGATTGA
>JBBQAC010000037.1:0-22914 GCA_038315915.1 Phormidesmidales cyanobacterium | reverse complement strand
TCAATCAGCTTGAACTGGTCGTAGGTTAGGTTGCTAGAGTATGCTTTTGTCATGGCTCACACGGGGCTGAGGATTAAGTACTTTCAGCCTATCCCGTGTGAGCTTTTTTACTCAACTATTGGCTTTTAAAACAACCTCTAAGTAGCGTATAGCATTCGCCCTCCCCTTCTCGCTAGGGGACGTTACTTGGCCAAATTCACCAGCGCCTCCCCGCTCACCCGGCAACCCGTCCACTCATCCATCAGGACGGCACCAATGCGTTTGTAAAAGGTAATGGCGTCTTCATTCCAGTCAAGTACGCTCCACTCCAGCCGACCACAGCCTTTATTAACGGCGTGACTCGCCAAATACTTAAGCAGATCGGTCGCAATTCCTCGCCGCCGGTACTCGGGCAGCACAAAAAGATCTTCTAAATACACACCGGGCTTCATTAAAAAGGTAGAAAAATTGTAAAAGTAAAGCGCGAAGCCAGCCGGATTGCCATCGACTTCGGCGATCACCGCTTCGGCATAGGCTCGTGATCCGAACAGCCCTTGATGCAGATCTGCTTCAGTACCTACCATCTCATGAGCGAGCTTTTCGTATTCGCTCAAGGCTTGAATCAGCGAAAAAATAGTCGATACGTCGTCAGGAGTAGCCGGTCTGATATTGACGGTAGTCTTTGCAGCAGTCATGAGGCGATTTTCCTTGGAGAGGCTTTGCCAACGCTCTCCCTTTTCAAAAGTAATCTCTTTTTAAGCAACCGCCCGTCAAATCAACCGGCTCGTTACCTGTCCCAAAATCAGCTCTCGACCGACGACTCCAAACGAACGGCTATCGCTACCCTCACTGGCATTGTCGCTGAGCACATAACAGCTTCCATCGTAAAAAACTTCAGTCACGCGCTTGACAATACGCATACTTGGCTTTAGGGGATGCCTGCATACGATAATATCGCCTGGGGAGAGATGGGTAACCCGGCGAACAGGCGTCACCAAAACGTCTTCTCCGGGGCGCAGCGTCGGCAGCATAGAGTTTCCCGAGACCTGAAATCGCCAGCGCTTACCTAATGCCCAGCGCCCGACTTCTCTCCAATTGCGCGTTAGCTTCATCGTCTTCAATAATTATTATAGACCTATCCAACCATAAAAATACAACGGTTGCGCATCAAAAAGATCCTGCAATCTGTTTTAGACAGTATTGCAGGATCTTTTGTGAGTCTTTAAGGGATACCTAAGGACTAGCTAGCGGTATACCAGGAGACATCCCGGTCTTTAGTTGCCCAGAAGATGTTGTGAATCTTTTCTACGGCAGTCATCAGTTCCTGACAGTGCTGAGTGCTCACTTCTACCTTGCAGGCAGAGCAGGTCTTAGCAGCTTTCCAGAAGGTGTCATGCAGGTCAGGGTACTTTTCCAAGTGAACAGGCTTGAAGTAGTCAGTCCAAAGAATCAGCAGTTCATCTTTAGCGATTTGGGCTTGTTCTTCTTTGATGGCGACAAAGCGAGACATAGTGTTCTGGTAGGACGCCATGGCTTGCGCATCGCCCCCTTCCGGGTGCTTCAGGTCAAGAATTTTCTTGGTCATGGAGACAACCGCTTCGGCGGCGATCCGAGCAGAAGAAGGATCATATACACCGCAGGGGCCGTCGCAATGAGCCTGAATTTCAGGCGCGGGGAACCAGGCTTTTAGGGTGGAAATTGGGCTAAACATAATTTACGAAGTGTAGTTGACAGCTTGTACTTGACAAGGTGTCAAGTGGACATTTTTATCTTTGAAGGCCGTTAACGGGATTACTCCAAAGGCATTACGGCTCTAAGTATACCGCCATAGCTTTTGGGTGGGGAACTATAAAAAGGTTGGTTATTCGGCCTGGGCTCTTGTAGCCTATGAAACGGATGTATTACATAGCGATAGTCGCTTTCTTATTACTATGCAAAGGTTCAGTTGGTTTCAGGCTCAGCGATCGCGGGGCGTTGCCTTCGTCGCAGCGGCAGTGGGAATGGGAATGGGCGGGTGCCGCCCACCTACCAACATCTATGCCAGCCTCCCCCCTTGTGTGGACAGCTACTGCGACTGCGGCGATTTTGTCAGCCAAGCCTTAGCCCAGCAAGTTTTAGATGCCTTCAGCACGGATGAGCAGGGGCTAGATCGAGACGGCAATGGCAAGGCTTGTGAAAGCTTACCTCAGGGCGATTTAAGCTTAGATCCGGCGACCTATTTCTCCAGTAGCGAGCATTTGATCTTTGGCAATCCGAGTAATGCGGGGTCGGGTAATCCGAATAATTTGCTGATTGAGCGGGAGTCGTATGCGCTCTCGTATAGTCAGGCGCGCAACGTTTTGAACTGGGCAAGCTGGCGGGTGGATGATCGCTGGCTGGGCCAGACAGGGCGGCAGGATGATTTTCGCCCGGACAATGGGTTGCCCGTGGGCTTTTATCAGGTGACGCCGGGAGAATACAGTCGCAGTGGCTATGACCGAGGACATATGGTGCCATCGGGCGATCGCACCCTCACCCCGCAAGCCAATTCGCTCACCTTTATTATGAGCAATATTTTCCCGCAGGCCAGCGAAAATAATCGAGGGGCGTGGCGCGAGCTGGAGGAGTACGGTCGCAACCTAGTAGAGCAGGGTAAGGCGCTTTACATCATCGGTGGCATTTACGGCGAAAAAGGCAGTGTTGGGAAGGTGACGGTGCCCGGTCGGGTGTGGAAAGTGATCGTGGTTTTGGATAGCCCGGACGAGACGATTACCCGGCAGACGAAGGTAATTGCGGTGGATATGCCAAATAGCGATCGCATCTCTGCCAACTGGCAAGCCTATCGCACCACAGTGGATCGGATTGAAATTGCCACAGGCTACGACCTGCTCTCAGAAGTGCCTGAGAATATTCAAGCGGTGATCGAAAGCCGGTAAAGCCCTCTTTAAAGCAGCCTCAGGTTTCAACGATAGTCGTGCGGACGCCAGCAATGCGACCATCCGGGGCGTAGCCGAGTACGAGCACGGTGACTTCTACTTTCCCGCAGCGGTAGACCTGTGGATCGGAGAGCGCCGTCGTCAGCAGGGTTTTGAGGTGCTGCAAGCGAGAGATTCGGGCTTTGTCTTCGTCTGTATGCCAGGATTTGGGGGTGAGCGATCGCTGAAAAAAGTCTTCTATGTCCACCCTTTGAATATCGGTATCGTCGTCACAGCCTGCAAGCTGACAAATTTGCTCGGCACTGAGAGAGTCGCTCTCTGAATCTGCCTGCTTCTCTGCGTCCGCCTGCCAAACCACCATAATCGGATAGTCAGCCTCGCTGCGCCAACATAAGTCATCACAGGCAGCTTCTAACTGGCTCTTAAGTTCGCTCATCTCTGTCTCTTTATAGTGGCGATCGCGCCTTCAGCTACCCTATCATTTTCAATCCCCTCTACTCTTAGCCCCTGGTAGTCCTTTGGGCTTTCATTGTTTCCTCTTTTATGCGCATTCTCCTCTGGCTCCGCAACGACCTTCGCCTTCACGACCACGAACCCCTTCACCGGGCGCTCGGGAAAAAAGCCGAAGTCGTTTTCCTGTACTGCTTTGATCCGCGTCACTTTGGCGAAACAGCCTTTGGCTTCCCTAAGACAGGCGCTTACCGGGCTCAGTTTCTGCTCGAAACCGTGGCCGATTTGCGTCAGTCATTACGCTCAAAAGGGAGTGATTTGATCATTCGTCAGGGTAAGCCGGAAGCCGAAATTCCAGCCCTGGTTAAGTCGCTCAGTATCGACGCGGTGTACTGGCATGAGGAAGTCACGTCAGAAGAAGCCGACGTAGAACGAGGCGTGGAGGCCGCTCTGAAACAGCTTCAGGTCAGCTCGGAAGTCTATTGGGGGGCGACGCTCTACCATCCTGACGATCTGCCTTTTGAGATTAGCAAGCTGCCCGAAGTCTTCACGCAGTTTCGCAAAGCAGTCGAGAAAGAGAGTCAGATACTTCCGACGTTTGCCCCGCCCGATCAGCTGCCTTCTTTACCTGAGGGCGCTGATCCCGGCGAATTGCCCACACTCGCTGCCTTTGGCCTGAAAGAGAATCCCATCGATCCCAAAGGCGTTCTATCCTTTAAGGGTGGCGAGACGGAAGCCTTTGCCCGATTGCAGCATTACTTTTGGGACGCCGACCAACTGCAAGTGTACAAAGAAACCCGTAACGGCATGTTGGGAGCCGATTATTCTTCCAAATTTTCTCCCTGGCTCGCCAACGGCAGCCTCTCCCCGCGCAAAATCTACGAAGAAGTGCAAGCTTACGAGCAGCAGCGCCGAAAGAACAACTCCACCTACTGGATGGTGTTTGAACTGCTGTGGCGAGACTATTTTCGCTTTGTCTGCGCCAAATATGGCCGCAAAGTATTTCGCAAAGGCGGCATTCGTGGCTTACCGATAGACTGGCAGCAGGATTGGAAACGCTTCGACCTGTGGCGCGATGGTGAAACCGGCTACCCGCTGGTCGATGCCAATATGAAAGAGATTGCCGCAACTGGGTTTATGTCTAACCGAGGGCGACAGAATGTGGCTAGCTTTTTGACTAAGAACCTCGGAATTGACTGGCGCTGGGGGGCAGAATGGTTTGAGTCGCTGCTGATTGACTACGACGTGTGCAGCAACTGGGGCAACTGGAACTACACAGCAGGCGTGGGTAACGACGCGCGGGGCTTTCGCTATTTCAACATTCCGAAGCAGTCAAAAGACTATGACCCTGAAGGAGAGTATGTGAAACACTGGTTGCCCGCCCTGAAAGATTTGCCAGCGAAAAAGGTACATGCCCCCTGGAAACTAGAACCAGTGGAACAAAAGCGGTTCGACGTTCGGCTAGGAGTGGACTATCCCAATCCAGTAGTGGATTTGCAAAAGTCAGTTGAGGCCAATGAGCGGCGATATCGGGAGGCAAGCGATTGCGCCTGACCCTTGCTATCGAACCTTGGCTCCTCGATAGCGCAACTGACTCTTTACCGCAGAGCGCTGGGCAAAGTTCGGCATGTCCCCTTGATGGCCCATAATCATTACCGCATCGCCTTCCTTCAACGTTTCCTGCGAATTGGGATGAATGGTGATAGTTTCATTGGCATGTTTCAGTGCTACCACGATAAAAGTGCCTTTCCCATGCGTTTCGACATCGCCAATCGTGCGACCTAAGAGAGGAGAATCGGACGATACCGCTAATTCATTGACCTGAATATCAATCTCGGCAAGTAACTCGTTGAGATTCGCCCGACCGTCATCCTGGGCGATAAAGTTGACCGCGTTGGGGTGGCTGATCAGGTGAGCCACCCGCAGTGCGCCAATCGTCGCGGGTAGAACGACCTGATCTGCGCCTGCTAACCGCAATTTTTTGGCAGAAGACGGCAAAGTACCCCGAGCTATAACCATCAGCTTGGGGTTCAGCTCACGGGCCGTCAGACTGATGAAGACATTGGCCGCATCGTCTGGCAGTACGGTTGCCAGCACTCGGGCGCGGTCGATTCCAACGGCCTGCAAATGATTTTCATCAGTAGCGTTGCCCAGAAATACCAGAAAGCCCTTTTCCTGAGCGGCAGTGATGCGGTCAGGATTACAGTCAAGAATGATAAACCGCTGATGGTCGTCTTTGAGCTTTTGGGCGAGCATTTGTCCCATGCGGCCATAGCCACAGACGATCACATGATTGCTTAAGTTCTGAATTTCTTGAGTCATTTGCCTGATCCGAAGGGTACGACGAATTTCACCAGCGGTCACCATTTGGACAAAGCCCGCGACCGTATAGGCCACCGACAGCGCTCCGGCAATGATCACCAGGATTGTAAAAACTCGCAGGTTAACGGTATCAAGCGGATTGACTTCCCCGTAACCCACCCCAAAAATGGTGATCACCACCATGTAAATAGCATCTAGTACCGTCCAGCCAGCGACAACGTAGCCGATGACCGCAACCAGAATGGTAATAGAGAAGAACGAGACGCCTGTCAGAATACGCTGAAATGAGCTTTGGATGGGAGAGCGCAAGCGATTGACCCAGAATAGAGGCTGACCAACGCGACATATGAGCTTATCGGAGTGTTTGGCACAAGCGCTGTAGTGAGCGTAACGTTAGGATGAATCTGTAGAATTTCTAACGCTTTTTTTTGAGAAAACGCGTATATCTTCACAATTTACTCAGAATTGGCTGGTAGGGTATGAACTGTAGCAACTGACAGAACTATGCAATACCTCTATTACTTCGCTAATACGAGTTTAGTTGTGCGCCTGTTGACTTACCTGTCCAAGCAGGTAGCCTTCACCCTAGATTCGGTGACGGTGATCTATTTGGTTGACCGGTGGGTTGTACGGATTCAGCTAAAATCGCCCTTATCGCTGCCGCAAGACCTGAATTTTAAGTCGTTTTTACTAGAGAACGGCTATGTTTACGGGCCATCTCTGCCTGTTTCCCGGGCTTTGGAGGGTTTAGATGCGGGAATGTCAATAACCGAAGTAATGAATCACTATCACGTCGTGGTGGTTTCTCACGGTGCGCTCAGGCCCGCCGACGTGGAAGATTTTCGCACTACTTTTGTCCGGGGATTAGGTTACTGCCCGCCAAGCTTGGTTTGAGAGCATAAAAACGAGGCTAGCGCTCAAGGGTGAGGCTGGAATCACTTGCTGGCCAAACTCACGGGCAGCAACAACCTGGAGCGTTAGTTAAGCTGGGCGCGAAATTGGTAAATGCTCACGCCTAGTAGCAAAACTGCAAAAGCGGTGAGGGTGGCGATTTCTGGTAGCAGGACGCCGATGCCAACGCCTTTGAGAATGAGGCTGCGGGCGATGGTGACATAGTGGCGCAGCGGGTCGAAAAAGGAGAGAATGCGGAAGAATTTTGGCATACTTTCGATGGGAGCGATCGCCCCCGAAAGCTGAATCAGCGGCACATTAAAGAAAAACGAGGTCAAAATTACCTGCTGCTGATTGCGAGAGACCGTAGCAAGTAACATGCCAATACCGATGCAGACAAATACATAAATGCCCGACAGCGCCAAAAAGAGAAAGTAATTACCGCGAAACGGCAGATTAAACACCAGGCGACCAATCGCGGAAGCCAGTAGTACATCGCCCATGAGCAGCACGAACAGCGGCGCGATTTTCGCCGTTAAAATCTCCCAACCGGCGGCAGGCGTCATCAAGAGTTGCTCTAGCGTGCCCACATCTTTTTCTCGAATGACCGTGGACGACGACACGAGCGAGCCGGTTAGCGTGAGAACCACACCAATCACACCGGGAACAAAAAACCAACTGCTCAGCAGACCAGGGTTGTACAAAAAGGTGACAGCGGTTTGCACGGGCTGAACCCGGTCAGGGTGATCCAAGCTTTGACCATAGCGGGTGACTAACTGCTTGATATAGCCACTAGCAATGCCAGCGGTATTCGCATCGACTCCATCTATCAGTACCTGCACGTCGACCGATTTTCCGGCAGTGAGCTGCCTTTGAAAGTCGGGCGGAATGATCAGCCCGGTAGAAATTTGCCCCGTGCGCACCTGTTGGCCCAAGTCGGCTTCGCGAGTTTGGTAGGATTCGATCTTAAAGGAATCATTGGCGACGATTGTCGAGACGAGTTCTCGGCTATCAGGGCTGTTGCTGTAATCGACAACGCCCAGACTAAGACCTGTAACGTCGGGATTCAGGGCAAGGCCAAAGACGAGTAGCTGTACAGTCGGTGGGAAGAGCAGCAAAAAGATGATCTGTCTGTTCTTAAGAATTTGCCGAATCTCTTTGAGGATGAGTGGCCACAGCCGACTGTCAAAAAACGAAAACATGAGCCAACCCTGGACACACTGTGCAATTGAATAACTATGCAACTGAATATTAGTCTGAAAACTGCATCCGCTTGAGAACCTTAGTCGCTGTCCGAAAAAAGAATCCGCCAATTAGCGCAATCATCAGCGGGGCGTACCACACGCCTATCCAGCCGGTGCCTCGGACAAAGGCATCGCGGGTAATTTCGATAAAGTAGCGAGCCGGGATGACGTTGGAAAGAAGAGAGAGGGGAAAGGGAATGTTGTCGATGCGGTAGATGAAGCCAGAGAGCAGGAGGGCCGTGAGGAAACCAGCGATCGCCGTCCCCTGCACCGCCCCGGTTTGATTTGCGGCTCGCGACCCCACGAGCAACCCAAAAGCCACACTCGCTGCCAAATAGACGACTACCCCCACTGCCAGCGTAGTCGGATCGCCGCGAAAGCGCAGGTCGAACAGGATTGCGGCCACTGTCATCACAATCAAAGCTTCACCTAACCCAATGATTAAATAGGCCAGCTCCTTGCCCAGCAACCACTCGGTCGAACTCAGGTCAGAGGCGTACACCTGCGCAATGGTGCCCTCTTCTTTTTCACGCACTAGGGCAATGCCCGTCAGCATTGAAGGAAACACCCACAGAATGACGCCGAAAATGCCGGGAACGATGTAGAGCGATTCTTTTCGTCCGGGGTTAAACCACAGCCGGACGCTGGCGTTAACGAGCGATGGGTTGCCCTCACCGCTAAGCTGGCTGGTCCGCACAAAAAAGCGCGTAGTCGCCTGCAAACTCGCCTGAATAATGCGGGCATTGTTGACATCAGTGCCATCGATCAGCGCCTGCACGGTTACCGGCTGACGAGACTTCAGGGCTTTCTCAAAATCGGGCGGAATAATCACCGTGGCCTTGGCCAATCCCCGGTCAATCGCGGCGGTCGGGCTACCATCAATTAGCGGCGCGGGTTCAAACTGTTGAGTGGCAAAGAGTCTTTCGACATAAGTACGGCTGAGGGCACTGTTGTCAAAGTCTTGAATGCTGAGCGGAATGTTCTTAGCTTCTAGCCGAATGGCATAGCCGTAAATGAGCAGGACGGCGAGCGGCAGGATAAAAGCCAGGGCGACCGTGAGGCGATCGCGTCTAAACTGATTCAACTCTTTGACACACTGAGAAAAAACGCGCTTCACGCTGTTTCAGGCGACTGTCCCGCCCGCTGTACTATTCCAATAAAGGCATCTTCGAGCGAAAAGGGCATGGGACGGGCCGATTGCAGGTCAATGCCTTCTGCTTGCAGCCACTGTTTGACCTGCTCAAGTTCGGGATCGGGATTGTCCAGAACGAGGTGGAGGCGATCGCCAAAAATTGACACCCGCCACTCTTCCAGGCGACCCTTTAGCAGATTTGAAGCCGCCTGCACCTGTCCGGTTACCAGCTCAATCAGCTGCCCCGGCTGACTGGTTTTGATATCACTCGGCGACCCCTGTGCAACAATCTCCCCGGCTACCATAAAGGCCATGTCATTGCAGTTTTCAGCCTCTTCGAGATAGTGTGTGGTGACGAGTATCGCCGTGCCGCGCTGCGCAAAGTCGCGAATCAGCTTCCAAAACTGTCGCCTTGCCAGCGGATCTACGCCAGAAGTCGGCTCGTCTAAGAACAAAATATCGGGCTCGTGCATCACCGAAGAACCAAACGCAACGCGCTGTTTCCAGCCGCCCGGTAAGCTGCCGGTGAGCGTATTTTCACGCCCGGTCAGGCCACAGGTTTCGAGCACCCAGTCAATTTTTTCACGCCGCAGCTTCCGGGGCACACCGTAAACGCCGCAGTAAAATTCTAGATTTTGAACAATCGTGAGATCGTCGTAGAGCGTGAACTTTTGGCTCATGTAGCCAATGCGCGATCGCACCTCAGCCCGGTTCAAATTGCTAGTCTCTCCAGCCAGTTGAATATCCCCGCCGCTCGCAGGCAGCAGGCCGCACAGCATTTTGATCGTGGTGGTTTTTCCTGCGCCGTTGGCCCCGAGCAGACCGAAAATGTCACCGTAGCGGACGGTGATGTCGAGATTTTTGACCGCTTGGAAGTCGCCGAAAGTCTTTTGCAAGTTTTGAGTGGCGATGGCTAAGCCACCTTTTTCCTTCCCTGAGCGATAGGCCGGAAACTCAATATAGGGCGGGTCAGAGCCCTGTTGACGCAGCCGGTTAACAAAGACGTTTTCTAGCGTCGCTTCGTCCTGCCGTAAGTCTTTGAGCGACAGATTATTTTGAGAGAGAATCGCCCGGATCTGCTGTTCGCCCTGAGCCGCGTCGGTGACCATAATGTCGAGGCGATCGCCAAACGTCTGAATATCTACAATCTGCTCACCGCTCTGATTCAGTACCCTTTCCGCTTTGGCTAATTCATCTGCTCGCACCTCAATCCGACTCAGCCCCAAGCTTTCCCTGAGTTCAGAGAGTGTGCCAATCTGTTGAATTTCGCCCTCGTAAATCAGCGCAATCCGGTTACAGCGCTCAGCCTCGTCCAAATAGGGCGTAGCCGCTACCACCGTCACACCCTCTGCCGCAACAGCTGCGAGCAAATCCCAAAACTCCCGCCGCGACACCGGATCTACCCCTGTTGTCGGTTCATCTAACAACAGTACCTGCGGCTGAGCGACCAGGGCGCAGCACAGCGCCAGCTTTTGCTTCATGCCGCCAGAAAGCTGTCCCGCGAGGCGATCTGTGAAGCGATGCAAATCGACCTGCTTGAGAAGTTGCTGCGATCGCACTTCAAATACATCTTCCGGCACCTGTCTGAGCCCCGCGCTGTAGGTCATATTCTCAGCAATGCTCAAGTCGGCATATAGCGAAAACTTTTGCGTGACGTAGCCCAGATCCAGCCGCGCCTCCCGAGGTTGCCTGCCCAATACAGAAACCTCACCGGCTGCCCTTTCCATCACGCCTGCCAAAATGCCAAAGGTCGTCGTCTTCCCTGCGCCATCTGGCCCAATTAACCCAAAAATTTCACCCCGATTCACGCTGAAATCAATGCCTTTGAGCGCTTCGAGTGAGCCGTAGGATTTGCGCAGTTGGTGAACGGCAATGACGGGAGGGGCGATCGCTTCTCGACCTTTAACGCCAACAGTAGGACGCTGAGAAGAAATGGTCATTCATCTGCCTCCGCTTCTAGCAAAATCCTACCGTCAGCGGGCATTCCCGGCTTAGCAAATCCGCCTGGATTATCAATCTCCAGCTTCAACCCAAACACCTGCGTTACCCGGTCATCTTCAAAATAAATATTCTCCGGCGTAAAAGAAGCTTCGGTATCGACAGCAGTAACCGTCGCTGGCAAAGGCTGCTCTGGCGCAGAATCGAGAAATACCTGAGCGGCCTGACCAATGCGCACTTCACCGACCTGCCCTTCTGGAATGTAGCCGCGCAAATACACCTCTTCCAAGTTCACAACAGTCAAAATCGAGGTTCCTGCCGAAATCACTTCACCGGGCTCTACGGTGCGGGTGAGTACCACACCGTCAATCGGGCTCTTTATTTCTAGATCGTTAAGGCGGGCTTGAATTTCGCTCTGAGCAGCCTGGGCCTGTTCCAGTTCGGCTTTGGCGGCGGCAAGTTGGGCCTGGGCCTGGGCCTGCTGCTTTTGGGTGCGGTTGACCTGAGCCGTGCGAATTGCTGGGTTGAGCTGACTGGTTTGAGACTGGGTGAGTGCGCCTTCAGCAGCGTTAATTTGCTGCCTAGCAGCGGCGACGGCGGCTTGCTGGGCGGCGAGCGTATCTCGGGCGGCTTCAAATTGGGTTTGCACCTGGTCGAACTGCTGCTGGGAGATGGCCCCTTGCGCGACCAGGGTAGCGAAGCGATCGCGATCAGCCCGCGCCAGCTCAAGCGCCGATGCCGCCTGCTTCGCCTGAGCCTGAGCCGACGATAGCTGCGCTTGAGCGGTCGCTACGGCTGCTTCTGACTGGTTGACCTGGCCAGCGGTGTCGCCTTGAGACTGCTCTAAGGTGAGCTGTGCCTCTCGCACCTGACTTTCGACCACTTCTATTTGCAGCTCTGCTTCGGTGACCTTTTGCTGGGCAGCGCTGACGGTTGCTTTGGCAGCTTCAAGCTGGGCTAAGAGTTCTTTGTCATCGAGCTTCGCCACCACCTGGCCTTTAGTAACCAAGTCGCCCTCTCGCACGGCTACCGACTCTACCTGTCCCCCCACCTTCGCGCCAAGGTCGCTCTCGTAGCTCTCAATCCGGCCACTGAGCTGAATCACGCTGTCATCTGGCCGGGTCAGCCAATACCGCAGACCAAAGCCCGCCGCTACCAGCAGCAGTGCCAGTGGAATCAGCAGACGCAGCTTTTTCTTCAAGTTGGCCTTTTGACCGGATTTACCGTCAGGCTTTTGACTAGCCGGTGAGTCAGAATTTTCAGAGTCAGGGTGAGCTGGAACCATTTGAGTCATGGCAAAACGCTCTAGCAGGATGTACTTAATTAATATACTATACGGTATAGTATAAAAAGCGATTTGGCCAGTTTTAGAGGATTTTCTTAAATGAGCACTGCGAGTGCAGATTCGACTTCGTCGCAGCTAAAGCAGGCGCAAATTTTACAGGGTGCGCTGAAAATATTTTTGCAGCAGGGCTATGAAGGAACCAGCATGGATCGGGTGGCGACGGCAGCGGGCGTTTCAAAGATCACAATCTATAAGCACTTTCAGGACAAAGAAGGCTTGTTTACGGCGCTGATTGAGCAGATAACGGCTCAGCGGTTTGAAGCGGTATTTGGTACGCTTTCGCTAGAGGATCGGCCTCAGATAGTTTTACACAAGGTCGCTACTCGACTGCTAGATCTGCTCGCGGTCGATGCAGAATATCTCGATTTCTTACGGTTGATTATTGGCGAGTCGGGGCGATTCCCGGCACTGGCGCAGCTGTTTTTTCAGGCGTTACCGCAGCGGGCATGGGGCGTGCTAGGCGACTATTTTGCGCGGCATCCAGAGCTTGGCCATACGAACCCAGAAGCTGCCGCTCGCATTTTCACCGGTACGCTCATAAGCTATGTAATCACACAAAAACTGCTCCATGGGCAGGCGATTTTGCCGATGAGCCAAACGGTAATTATTGACAACCTGATTGAACTAATCGTCCGCTAGGCGGTAAAAGAGAGGTATACGAAGGTTTCGGCCACCCGTGCCAGGAGGTAGCGATGACAGAACTTACCAGCCTCTCCCCGATGGGTACCGGTCAAATTTTGCTGCGTTTGGGCTGCGCCCTGTTCGCGAGTTTTGTCATCGGCATAGAGCGTGAAACAAAGGAAAAAGCGGCAGGACTGCGGACAAATTTGCTGGTGGGGTTGGGGACGGCGCTGGTGATTTTGGTGCCCATTCAGGTGGGCGCGGTGGAGCAATCAGTGGATACATTGGGGCGATCGCTTCAGGGCGTCATGACCGGCGTGGGTTTTGTCGGCGGCGGCGCAGTTTTTCAAAAAGACCGGGTCAAAGGGCTAACCTCGGCAGCGGCGATATGGGTTTCAGCGGCGCTCAGCATTGCAGCCGCTTGCGGGCAATGGCAGCTCAGCATGATTGGCGCACTGGTCGCCTGGTTTGTCCTGAGAGTGGTTAGCCAGATCGAGAAGATCTTCTAGCTCGCTGCATTATTTTTCAGGAATCACACGATACAGTACAGTTTTTTGGACGACATCTTCACCAAAAGCCGGAACCAATACCGCTTCAGGTTGATTAAGGTCAGCGATAGCATTGCGAGCTTTGTCCCCCAGACGGGGGCCTGCACCCAAAAAATCTGCCTCTGTCTGGCGCAGATCGGTCAACCACTGATCGGGCTGGTCGAGGTCAAAAGGAATGTGGAATACCTGTCGGTTCAGGTGCTCACCGTAAAAGAGATAGCTACGACTGCTGTCAAAATAAGCGATCGCCTCACCCGCCTGGGTATTGTCTTCAATGTAGCTGTAGATCCCGCCGTAAAAGCTAGCCCGATTTGCCTCTCTAGTCTGTCGCATTACCCAGCTTGAAGCCACGAGGAGAACAACACAAAGCCCGCTACAGAGCCATCGGTTAGAAGGCTTGAATAATTTACGGAGGTTGTGGAGAACGGAGAATTTAAGGAGATTTTGCCGGGTGAGGCCATAGGCCAGCGCCATGAATCCGAGATAGATCAGGATGTAGGCTACGATAGTGCTCAAATTTGAGTTGAGCAGTCGCAAGGTCAGGGCCATCGCCTGAAGGGGAGCGTCTTTAAAGGTGTCGATTATTTTGCCGCCCCAGATGATGCGATCGCCAATAAAGGACTGAATTTTCACCGTGTCGAAAACGATGCTGCTGATCACACCGGTAAAGCTGCCGAACAAGCTCACGAGCAAAACCAATCGCCTCGGGACTTGCAGCGCCGTAGCGCTGAGCGCCGCAGCCATTCCCAGCACGCCCAGCGCCGGAAAGCCGTAGCGCAAGTTGTAACCGGCAATAGGGCTCATAATTCCAGCGGATATCTGCGCGGTATAAGGCGTATTCCAGTACAAAAAGCCGCTGCCGAGCAGCAGTAGAGCCGCTAAGAGAAGAGTAAGACGGCTGATAGGCTGGGCGTTTCCAGCAGGCGATCGCCGCCGCCGAAAAGCAGCTATAAGCAAAAGCGCCTGTGCCATTAGCGCCAAAAAAGGAAGCTGTAGCCGAATCAAGACCTGAACGGCATAAGTTTTCACTATTGCCACATCGGTCAGGTCAAACTGGGCGGTCAGGGTAGTCCGTTGCAGCGCGGCAATTTTCGGCCATAGCTTGCTCAGTTCGAATCCCTCAGGACTGTCCTGCTCGATTGACTCTGTGCGATCGCTCGCAGAGTCAGTAACGGCAGGCGAGCGAGTTGAGACGCTGTAGCTAGCCGTTTGCTGAGCATTATGGACATACCAAAATCCGCCCAGAAACAATAAGGCGACAAAACCCATCACGATTAGCGGATGCCGCCACTGAGAAACGGTTGCCCGCAGTGTCTTTAGCAGGCTTTGGGTACTGGCAGCGCGGCGCAGTTCCAGCGCCCCAAGCACCGCAACCAGGCAACCGTCATAGATGACACCCGGCGTTTTAATCCCTGCCAGCATCCCCATAGAGGCTAAAAAGAGAGAGAAATCTAGGGGGTTACGCGTTCTGTGATAAGCCAGTGCAAAATACAGCCCGACTGTGAAAAAGGTCGCTACCGGCAGATCGATATGTAGCGTAGTCACATGGTTTAGCAGCATCGGAATGCTCAGCACTAGAGAGGTCGCTGCCAGTGAGTAGAACCGGGCCGCACCGAAGTACAGGCTTAGCAAATAGGTAGAAAAGCCCAGCATGACCCAGGCTAGCAGCATTGGCAATGCGACCAGAAAGTCTTCTTTAAAGGGCAGCAAACAGAGCACTGAAAGGATGTGCCAGTTATAGGGATAGTCGGCAGCAAGCGGGTGTTGAAAAATCCAATAGCCAGCGGGATCTAGGAGGGTGAGCCTGCCCGTTTGATACCAGCGGGCAACGGCGGGCAGGTGAAACCACAGCGAATCAAAGTCGGTAATCGGCTGAGTGGCGACCCTTTCCAAAAGAATGACGCCAAGCAAGAAAATGGATGCTAAAACGACCAGTTCTGACGCTTGAAGGGAGGGATCTGGTCTCAGTAAGGATCGGAGCCAGCCTCGCCAGGGGGGTATTTTCAAAGCTTTGCCCAACAGCCAGCCCAGTATGAATATGACGAGTTCTGTGCCGAGCAGGCCGCCGAGTGTGAGCTGATGAAAGCTGCCTAGCACTATGCCCAACGTAATTTGCAGGACGCTCCAGACAGTGAGTACGCAGAGCAGCGAGTAGGAGAGAGAAGCTTTATAAGCTGATTCTTTACGGGTTTGCAGCGCCGCGACAGATAAAGGCACAGGGCCAGCTAATATGGCCAGGAATGCAGTCAGTTCCCACAGATGCTGAAGTAGCGCCATAATCCAATGCTATGCGGAGTCTCGATAGAGGAAATTGTGAAACCAGCTACACCCTGACAGACAAGATACACCAGTTGTAGGTTCGCGGCCCCCTATCAAACGTCAGGCAATCTCGATCTCAATACTATAGGCGCTGACCGGTTAGTTTGAGGGCTTCGGGCCACTGTCTCTATCGGCGATGCCGGACACTCAAGCGCTACAGCATTTGCAGCGGAGTAGGGCGAGTGGGGCCAGGGAAAGCTTTGTTCAAAGTCGCCAGTTCTTCAGCGCTCAAGGCCAGGTTCAAGGCAGCGTAGTTTTCTTCTACATGCTCGATGCGGCTGGACTTGGGAATAGTGACTACGTTTTCCTGGTGGAGCAGCCAGGCGATCGCAATTTGAGCAATCGTTACCCCCCGCGATCGCGCTATGTCCTTAAGTGCCTCATTATCTAGCAGCCGCCCCTGCTCAATCGGGGAATACGCCATAACCGGCATATTGTGCTGTCGGCACCAGGGCAGCAAATTCCATTCGACGCCGCGACGACTTAAGTTGTAGAGCACCTGATTGAGCGCGATCGCCTCTCCCCCTTCGAGACTGGCTGCTTCTGCCATATCCTCCAGATCGAAATTGCTCACGCCGTAGCTACGAATTTTACCGGCCTGTTGCAGCGTTTGAAAGACTTCCAGGGTTTCAGCTAGGGGCACAGAACCGCGCCAGTGCAGTAAATAGAGATCGAGGTAATCGGTATTCAGCCGTTTGAGACTGCGTTCGCAGGCAGCGATCGCCCCTTGATTGGAAGCGTTATGCGGATAAACCTTGCTGACTAAAAAAGCCTCTGAGCGACGATCCGCTAAAGCCTCAGCGACCACTTCTTCTGCGCCGCCTTCACCGTACATTTCAGCGGTGTCAATCAGGGAGAAGCCCAAGTCTAGCCCGTGGCGCAGGGCATCGATTTCGCTTTGGCGGTGCTGGCTATTTTCACCCATTCGCCAGGTGCCCATACCGAGTACGGGAATAGCTTGTCCGGAGGAGAGTGGAATCGTTCGCATGGTCGGTCACTGGCCGCGCTGAAAGAGTTGTCGAGGCTGCTTGGCTATATATAATAGTAGAGACGAGTGTTAACTGTGTCTTATTGCTTTCTCCTGCACCGATGCCCAAAAAGGTTTCAGTTTGTCAAAACGTAACCTGCCAGCAACAGGGCTCACAGCAGGTACTGGTAGCTTTCGAGCAGCATGCACCGTCTGATGTTGAAGTAGAGCCGTCAGGCTGCTTGGGTCAGTGCGGTAACGGGCCAATGGCGCTGGTTTTACCTGAGAAAATATGGTATCACCGGCTTCGCCCGAGCGACGTTCCGGCGATCGCCGCTCAACACCTCAAAAAAAATCAGCCCGTTGCATGCAAGCTTTATCCCCAAGTTCATGGCAAGCAAAAGTCAATCTGGATTTGGATAGTTGGCTTCGCTACTTTTTTAAGTCTGTGCGTCATGATTGCTTTAGTTATGGGTAGCCACATTGACTGAACCAACCGCCCTAAAAATTAGGGTGCGGCTGAGGAATGAGCCGATAAAGCGCTCCGCCACACAAGCACAGAAAGATTCAGTATCCCCTCCCCCCGGATTGTTTCGAGGGGCTGTTAGCGATACGGTGATCTAAGATATCTCGGGTTTTTGCTCTATTCCATCCCGTAGAGTACCCAGCCCAAAATAAAAGCAGTCCTGATTTTTTGCGAGTACTGCGTTAAGTTAGCGTAGTTCTTAGTAAGCAACCTTTAAAGGCTCTTTTTTGTAGATCGTGACTACTTTAAACCTTAGCCCACAGCTATTTCTTATGTTATTTCAAGGGACTTTTGGTGCTTTCGGAAGATCGCTTCAGCCGATCTTAGGCATGCACATTCCTGACGGGTTTCTGAGCCTCCCGGTTAGCCTGTTTGGCTGGGCCGTGGCCGTGGTTCTGATTGCGGTTTCGCTTAAGCGGGTGGAGTCGTTATATGGCGATCGCACCGTCGCTCTCATGGGCGTCTGTGCCGCCTTTATCTTTGCTGCCCAAATGATTAACTTTCCGATCCCAGGGGGTACATCCGGGCACCTGTTGGGCGGAACGCTAGCAGGCGCTTTACTCGGCCCCTGGGCAGCTTCACTGGTCATGAGCGCGGTATTCATTGTGCAGGCGGTGCTTTTTCAGGATGGCGGACTGACGGTGCTAGGCCCCAATATCTTTGTGATGGGCTTGATTGGCACGTTTGGCGGCTATTATCTCTATCGGTCGATTCGGTTTGCGATCGGGCGCGATCGCTGGTCTGGAGCTGCTGCTGGCTTGGCCGTGGCCGCCTGGGTAAGCGTGGTCGGCGGGTCGGCTGTCGTCGCTGTCATGCTGGCGCTCTCGGGCACTGTTCCACTCGGGGTAGCGATGGTGGCAATGGTGAGCTGGCATGCCCTGATTGGCGTTGGCGAGGCGCTAATTACGGTCGCGGCGGTAGGCTATGTCTGGCGCACTCGCCCTGACTTACTGTTCGACCCGCCTCGCAAGCAAAGAGACCGTCTCACTGTCTAATGATTGTTTGTTCTGATTACTGTCTGATTCAAGGATTAATACCTATGAGCAATCGTTCTTCTCAGATGCGGTACGGCGCTTTTATTCTCAGCGGTCTGGGTGCTGCTTTGGTGATTGCGGCGGTCGTTTCTCCTTTTGCTAGCTCCAGTCCGGATGGTCTAAATCGAGTTGCAGAAGACTTGGGGTTTGTCGATAAGGAGCATCCAGAACCCGTGGCCAAAAAGCTTCCGTTTGCCAGCGTTTTTGATGGCTACGCGCTTCGCGGTGTACCGGCCCAACTGGCGACGCCGGTTGCCGGAGTAGTAGGGGCTTTGGCTGCTTTTGGTTTGGCCTGGGGGGCCGGTAAGCTGCTGATTCGCGGATCGAGTTCATCGACAGCCGAGAGCGAGAGACACGACTAAAGCGCTCAAAAGACCTGGCTAATGGCATATCCCAATCAAAAACGTAGTTTTATTTAGATGGTACTCCTACACATTGGAGCTTTTCGTTTTGACGTTGACGGTTACAAGTCGACTTTTTGGCATGCTTTAGCGCCGCGTACTCGGGTGCTTTGTGCGGGTTTGCTGGTGTTGGCGATCGCCTTCACCCCCAACGCGCACTGGTGGAGCTGGGCCGTTTATGGCGGGGTGTTGCTTTACCTGATTGTGCTTAGCCGCCTCACTTTACCCGTGTTGCTGAAGCGAGTTGTCATTGAATTTGCCTTCATTGGCACGGTTTTGCTCGGCACGTTATTTCACAGCGGCGGCGAAGTGGTTTGGCAGTGGGGGCCAGTGCAAATTACCAGCGAAGGGCTGGTCGTATTGGGCAGCGTGGCGCTCAAGGCGACGCTGTGCCTGCTAACGCTCAACCTGCTCACGCTGACGACTTCAATTCCGGCGCTACTTCAGTCTTTAGTGCAGCTTCGAGTGCCGCCCTTGCTGGTCGCCATTTTGGCCTCTATGTACCGCTATGTCGGCATTTTGATTGACGAGCTGACGGCGATGCGGCGAGCGGCAGCTTCTCGTAACCTGGCGGTATCGTCGGGGCGGCGGCAGCGAGCGGTGATCGGTAACATGTTCGGGGCGCTGTTTATTCGCACTTTCGAGCGCGGAGAGCGGGTGCACCAGGCGATGCTCGCCCGAGGCTACAGCGGCATTCCGCATATCAGAGACTTGCCGACCGGCGGCGCAAAAGATGTGGTGGCGCTGAGCGCGATCGCCCTGATTGCCCTACTCGGACAGGCTATTTACCTGCCGCAACTTTTACCCTAGAACCTGACAGATAGGACACCTAGTCTATGCATCACAACCCGATCTCTATCACCGACTTGAGCTACGTTTATAGAGACGGCACTCAAGCGCTGCAAGCGGTTAATCTTGAAATCCGGGCGACCGAGCGGGTCGCTTTGATCGGCGCAAACGGGTCAGGCAAGTCAACGCTGCTACTGCATCTGAACGGAATTCTGCTGCCTCAGCAGGGCAGCATTACCGTCGGCGAGCATGAGATGTCGTCTGAGACCCTGAAGGACATTCGCAACTTTGTCGGCCTGGTGTTTCAAAACCCAGACGACCAGCTCTTCATGCCGACCGTGTGGGAAGACATTGCCTTTGGCCCGCTCAATCAGGGGGTAGAAGAGCCAGCCCTGACTGATCGGGTGAAGCAGTCTATGGCAGCGGTTGGGTTGGACTTTCATCACTACGCGGAGAGGACAGCCAGCAACCTGTCGGGGGGTGAACAGAAGCGGGTGGCGATCGCTGGTGTCTTGGCCATGCAGCCTCAGGTACTGGTCTTGGATGAACCCTCCGCCCAGCTCGACCCGGCCTCTCGCCGACAGCTGATCGAACTGTTGCGAAGCCTGCCTTTGACTCAGCTCATTGCCACTCACGACTTAGACATGGCGCTAGAGCTGTGCAGTTCTACAATCGTGTTAGGTCAGGGACAGGTTGTCTTCTCGGGGCCGACCGAGCAAGTATTGAGCAATCCAGAATTTCTGCATCGCTACTCGCTTGAGCCGCCCCTTTGCTACGCTCGTCCCTACTGCCAAATTGAGCATGCTCCCCGTGCTATGTCCCCTGCCTTCGCCAGCGCTAGTATGGCAGGCTGATCTCGCAGAGCATGCCAATTTCATGCGTTTCATTCAGAGTCATTCAGTGAACCCTTCTTCAACCCAGTCCGCTCATTCGCCCGCTCAGATTTCACCGGTCGCTGACCATCCGCACAGTCTGGGCGTTGACCATGTTCACAGCGAAGCGTCTCAAAAGCGAATTCTCAACCGGCTCGCCCGCATTGAGGGGCATCTACGCGGGATCAAAACGATGGTGCAGGATGATCGCCCCTGCCCGGACGTGCTGATTCAAATTGCGGCAGTACGGGGCGGCTTAGAAGGCGTCGCCCGGCTGATCCTCGACGAGCACCTGAGCGAATGCATTACGCGGGCAGTTGACCAAGGCAATATCGAGGCCGAAGTCGCAGCGCTGAAAGCGGCCCTCGACCGGTTTATATAAGCAAATGATCAGAGCGATCATCGCAATTTCTAATCAAACAGGCGCTTAATATGAGATAACATTAGATGTCGCTAACAAAACTTAATGTGCCCTAGATTTTACGGCTGCTGCCAGGTTGAGCAATAGGCTCACTGGCTTCGGAATATAATTTGGGCAAAAAACAGAGCGCTAGGAAATGACGGCTTAAGTAGTGATCGCCCATTCCTATCCGAGTCATCCTGAGCTAGAGAGAGACGCTTTGGCCAGGTCACGCTTGTCCGACGTTTCTATTCTGTCGTATTCAAAACCTCAATCTTATGACTTACACCGTTGACTCTGCTCGCAATATTTTCCCCAGCACCCTATCTGCTGCCGAAGTGCCTGCAACTGTCGCCAGATTCACCCAGCTCAACGCCGAAGACCAGCTCGCGCTGATCTGGTTTGCCTATCTTGAAATGGGGCAGGCTATCACGGTTGCCGCCCCTGGCGCTGCCAATATGCAGTTTGCCGAACTGACCATGGACAAAATCAAGCAAATGACGCCGCTAGAGCAGTCGCAGGCCATGTGTGATCTGGCCAACCGGGCTGATACCGAGGTCTCTCGTACCTACGCTACCTGGACACCCAACATTAAATTGGGCTTCTGGTACCGACTGGGTGAATGGATGGAGCAGGGCGTGGTTGCGCCCATCCCAGAGGGCTACCAGCTATCGGCAAATGCCGCTGCCGTATTGCAGGCCATCCGAGGATTAGAATCTGGACAGCAAATCACCGTTTTGCGCAATGCTGTGGTCGATATGGGCTATGACACTGGCAAAATGGGCAGCTATAACCGGGTTTCGGAGCCCGTGGCCCCACCTCAATCCATTGCCCAGCGAACCAAAGTTTCCATCGAAGGCATCGACAATCCCACTGTACTCAAGTACATGAACAATCTGAACGCCAACGACTTCGAGGCGCTGATCGAACTGTTCGCGGCTGACGGTGCATTGCAGCCGCCCTTCCGCAAGCCCATTGTGGGTCGAGACGCGGTACTGCAATTCTTTAGAGAAGAATGTCAGAACTTGAAGCTGACCCCCGAGCGCGGTGTCGCTGAAGCTGCCGAAGATGGCTACACTCAGATCAAGGTCACTGGCAAGTGCCAAACGCCCTGGTTCGGCGCGGCTGTCGGAATGAATATTTCCTGGCGATTTCTGCTCAATCCCAACGATAAAATCTTCTTTGTGGCGATTGATTTGTTAGCTTCTCCCAAAGAGCTACTTAATCTGACGCGCTAACCTTTCTGCGAACATTGGGTTTGCCCGCTAGCATGTAGAGACAGGCAAGCCCAGCAATGACTTCAACCAATGCCCCCTGAAGACCGTCTCTGATAAAGATCGTCTTGAGGGGGCAGTAGCGCTGATCGCACATGGGCTTGCAGGTTAGCTTTGAGCTGCTGGGCTACGCTTACAAACAATTTTGAGACAAGGACATAAATTTCAACCGAGATGACGCAATCACCTGAAGTTCAATGGAGTCAGAAAGAAAAGGCTATTGCTGAGAGGGCACTTAAGCAAGCTTACGACCGAGAAGTAAAAGTCCTCATGACAGGTATTCGAGAGCAGATCAGCTCACTTTCAGTACCGGATGACCTCTGGCGACTGCACGACCTACTCAGTGCCAAAAGACACGATATCGACGGCAAGTATGACCACCGGGAAGTCTCTCTCCTGTTCACGCTGTCTAGATTAGTCAAAGATGACCTGCTGGAGATTGCTGAGTTGGAGGGCTTAACCGCCGACAAACAGGCAAAGGTGAAAATTCTCACGCGCATGTAGTGAGAGTTTTTCGTCGCTCATTTTACAGAGGGCGAATAAAACCAGGCGGTTTGAGCCACCTATCGGGCTGAGGTGACGGTAGATAAAAAAGTCCAGCCTGAAATACAGGCTGACTATCGGGTGTAGGTGCTGTGTCCAAATGCTCTTTTTCGGATTCACTGGTCGCTGCTGATTCGGCTGTTAGTTCAGCCGTCCGTCGGTCAATTGGTTTAGGGGATCGGGCGCTGATGGCCAAACAGGTTCCGGTCAAATTGGCCAGCGCCAAGTCAGCACCGATGATTTGAGCTTCAAACAAATCTGCGTTGCTCAGATTGGTCTCCCGTAAGCTCGCACCAACCAACTGTGCCCGACGGAGATTGGCATACAGCAAATTTGCCCGGCTCAAGTATGCGCCCCGCAGGTTAGCCCCACTCAAATTTGCCCGACTCAAGTTAGCGCCGATC
>JBBQAC010000315.1:0-4396 GCA_038315915.1 Phormidesmidales cyanobacterium | reverse complement strand
GTGATCGCACAGCAGAAACATCATCAGCCCCAGCATCTCCCCCCACCCTCACCGTAAGAGTAATCTCTGACGTTGGCTCTACGGTCTACTCCAACGGCGTCTCAGCCTCAAGACGCTATATTCCGCAGCTACCTACTGAGCAAACTGCTAATGACTTTCCACCAGGAACCCTTCAGCCCAGTCCACCCAGCAGACGATACGTCAGCTATCAAATATTCTACCCAAATCCATACTTCGGGTGGGGGCAGTTTGGTCATCATAGACGACGGTTCTCGCCTTCTCCCGATGCTGCGACGCCGCCATCAAGCCCTACCTATTACAATCCGTCGCCTGCGCCTATCCTTCAGATAGGTGCCCCTATTGTCCCGCCCCTACTCTTTCCAAGAATAGATCAGCAGCAGCAAAGGATTCGATATTAAAGGGGGCGGCTATCAACGCCAGATTCAGGCGGCAGATCAAAACACTGCGCGGGTCGACTGGCCAGACGATTGACTGCTTGATACGCCCAGTCCGTCGGATAGACATCGGGGAACGCAGAGGCAAACTGACCGGGTAGGGAGGCTGCTGGCTCCTGACCAATGACCGTCTCTGGCTGAGCGGTCTCAATCGCTTCACGGCGAAGATCAGGAACGGGCTCAGACGATGTCGATGGCGCTAGCGGACTCGAAAGCGATAGAGCAGAGGCGATCAAAAAGCTCATAGCCATGGGTGTGTCTCACAATCTTCTCCCTTCAGATCATACACAGTTTGCCAGAGGCTGTGTTGCCTCACTCATAGGGCTAACATCCGCTCAGCATAGGCGAGATAGTCCTCGAAGGTTTTGAGCTTTGGTTGGGTCTGCGCCAAGGTCGCTAAACCTCCCGAATGCCGCTGGATTTATCACGGTCTCATTATATTCAATTTCTTTCCGCCAGCGATTGTTCTTTCGTCCCCGCCAGCACGAAAGCGCGAATCTGAAGGTAAACAATCTATACGAAACTATAAAAACTGCCCTTTCCTCCGTTTATTGCCCTTATTTCGAGCGACAGTGGAAATAGCCCAGGCCGGTGCCTCTCATCCCTACGTTTATGGCGTCCAAGCGTTATTGTAAGACCCAAGCGCCAGTAAAGAGAGGCCAGAAAAAAGACCGCCTTACATTCGGGCGAAGGAGAGTTGCCATGGCGATCGCAAGTATTAACCCAGCCACCGGAGAAACCCTCAAAACCTACTCCCCGCTGAGCGAGGCACAAATAGAATCGGCCCTGGCTCAGGCGGAGCGCGAATTTGTCGCATACCAGGAAGTTCCCTTTAGCCAGCGGCGAGCCTGGCTGCACCGGGCCGCAGATATCCTGATTGAGAAAAAGGACAATCTCGGTAAGCTGATGACCCTGGAAATGGGTAAAACGATTGGCAGCGCGATCGCCGAAGTCGAAAAATGCGCCTGGGTGTGTCGCTACTACGCTGACGAAGCCGAGGGCTTTTTACAGGACGAACCGGCTCAAACTGATGCTAGCAGCAGCTACGTTCGCTTTTTGCCGATGGGCATACTGCTGGCCGTCATGCCCTGGAACTTTCCTTTTTGGCAGGTATTTCGCGCCGCTGCCCCGGCTCTGATGACTGGCAATCCGGTGCTGCTCAAGCACGCCTCTAACGTGCCGCAGTCAGCCCTGGCGATCGCTGACACCTTCACCGCTGCGGGCTTCCCAGCAGAAATGTTTCAAACCCTGCTAATCGTAGCAAAGCAGGTAGAGGCCATTATTGCCGATGACCGGGTAAAAGCAGTCACTCTGACCGGCAGTGGCCCCGCTGGTGCTGCCGTCGCTGCCACCGCCGCTCGCCATATCAAAAAAGCGGTACTGGAATTGGGCGGGAGCGATCCGTTTATTGTGCTGCCCAGCGCAGATTTGAATGAAGCGATCGCCACTGCCACCACCGCCCGACTGATGAACAACGGCCAGTCCTGCATTGCCGCCAAGCGCTTTATCCTGGTCGGTGACATTGCCGCCGACTTTGAGCAGGGATTAGCGGCAAAATTTGATAAGCAAATCATCGGCGACCCACTAGACCCGGCGACAACCATTGGCCCCCTGGCAACTCCCGACATTTTGCAAGAACTTGATGAACAGGTGAAAACCTGCTTGAAACAGGGTGCGACGGCCCTCATCGGGGGCGATCCCCAAATGCTAAAGCAACAGCTCCCGGCGACCCTTCAGGCTGGTAACTACTATCCGCCAACCATCCTCACAGCCATTCCACCAGGGACGCCTGCCGACCAGGAGGAATTCTTCGGCCCGGTGGCGCTGGTGTTTCGGGTGCCCGATATTGAAGCGGCGATCGCCCTGGCCAATTCCACCACCTTTGGTTTGGGAGCCAGCGCCTGGACGACCGATGCCGCCGAACAACAACAGCTGATCAACGAGCTAGAAGCAGGCGCTGTGTTTATCAACGGTCTGGTCAAATCCGATCCCCGCCTGCCCTTTGGTGGGATCAAACAGTCCGGCTATGGCCGGGAGCTGGCCCGCTATGGCCTGCTTGAATTTGTCAATGCTAAAACCGTCTGGGTGAAGTAACTGCATGAACACCGCCGAACTCCTCGTCCGCTGCCTGGAAAATGAAGGTGTAAAATACATCTTCGGTCTGCCTGGGGAAGAAAATCTCCAGTTGCTGCAAGCTTTAAAGCGATCGCCCATTCAATTCATCACCACCCGCCACGAGCAGGGCGCAGCCTTTATGGCTGACGTATATGGCCGCTTAACCGGCAAAGCGGGGGTGTGCCTCTCTACCTTGGGGCCGGGTGCGACCAACCTGATGACGGGCGTTGCCGACGCTAATTTAGACCGGGCTCCCCTGGTAGCAATCACCGGTCAGGTAGGTACTGATCGTATGCACATCGAATCCCATCAGTATCTAGACTTGGTGGCAATGTTTGCCCCAGTAACCAAGTGGAACAAGCAAATTGTGCGGCCCAGTAACACCCCTGAGATTGTTCGCAAAGCCTTTAAGCTGGCTCAGAGCGAGCCCCCCGGCGCGGTTCATATCGACCTGCCCGAAAATATTGCCGATATGGTCGCTGAAGGTGCGCCGCTACGCGCTGATCCCCCGCCAATTCCGGTCGCTTCGGAAGAGAGCTTGCAACGAGCGGCGATCACCATTTCTCAAGCCAGCAGCCCGATGATTTTGGTTGGGAACGGGGCCATTCGCAACCGGGCCAGTGAAGCGATTACCCGCTTTGCCACCCGCCTGAATATTCCGGTGACCAATACCTTTATGGGTAAGGGCGTGCTCGACTATAGTGATGAGCGATCGCTCTGGACAGTCGGCCTTCAGCAGCGCGACTACATCACCTGCGCCCTCGACGAAACTGACCTGATTATCGCCATCGGCTACGACCTGATCGAATACGGCCCCAAAAAGTGGAACCCCAAAGGCGATTTGCCAATTGTTCACATCGCCATCACCCCCGCAGAAGTCGACAGCAGCTACATCCCTTTGGTAGAAGTCATTGGCGATATCTCCGACGCGCTGCGTGAAATTGACAAGCGCATTCATCGTCCTCACCACGAAAAACTTGGCGGTCACTTCGCCAGCCTGCGCGCCGAAATGTGCGCCGACTACGAACAGTACGCCAACGACACCGGCTTTCCAATTAAACCCCAAAAGCTCCTGTACGACCTGCGCCAGGTGCTCGACCCCGAAGACATTGTCATCTCTGATGTGGGCGCACACAAAATGTGGGTTGCCCGTCACTATCACTGTGCCAGACCCAACACCTGCCTCATCTCCAACGGATTTGCGGCCATGGGTATTGCCATTCCAGGCGCAGTAGCAGCCAAGCTAGTGCATCCCAACCGCAAAGTCGTCGCCGTTACTGGAGACGGCGGCTTCATGATGAACTGCCAGGAGCTAGAAACCGCTCACCGCCTGAGCACCGCCTTCGTCACTATCATTTTCAACGACGGCGGCTACGGTCTAATTGAGTGGAAGCAAGAGACTCATTATCGGGAATCTTCCTACATCAAGTTCAATAATCCTGACTTTGTAAAATTTGCTGAAAGCATGAATTTGAAAGGCTATCGGATAGAATCGGCAGAAGACTTTTTACCTACTTTAAAGGAAGCCCTTGCTCAAGATGTTCCTGCCGTTATTGACTGTCCTATTGACTATCGGGAAAATCTGTTATTCAGTGAGCACACTAAGGAAATCACCTGCGCTGTATGATGAGGGCGGTCAGGTCGGTGCTGAAAGCCAGCACAGATGGAACGGCTGCTCTCGCCCCTGGGAGAGAGGACAGCCTCCACCTGAGGAAGACTTGTTTGAAAAAAAGCGTTATGGCAGAGTTAATGAGCTAGAATCATTAATCTGAACTTTCTCTTTTTGTACATCGAATGAAAGATACCATTTTACCCCAGCTCCAAAC
>JBBQAC010000174.1:0-9662 GCA_038315915.1 Phormidesmidales cyanobacterium | reverse complement strand
TGGTTCGTTTCGACAGCATGGTAAGTAATGCAACTGTCGACATAGTGGCAATTCACGCAAATACACATAGGGCCAAACCTCAGTGTGAGACTAGAGGGCTGTCCTCACTGTAGCGTAAGTTTTTTGTTTTCTGCTGCGCTGCTGCGGCTTTGCAGCCTTTAGCTTGTATGCCTTTATTTTCTAGCGAAACCTGGCCATTTTCCTTGTCTATGCTGCCTGAGCAGGCTTATTTGGTGGGCGGTAGCGTGCGCGATCGCCTTCTAAACCGCCAAGCCACCTATCTTGACCTGGACTTTGTGCTACCCACCAACGCGGTAGAAACAGCTTCGGCGATCGCCCACTCCACTCATGCCGGATTTGTCCTGCTCGATCAGGCCCGGCAAATCGCCCGCGTTGTCTTTGCGCAAGCGACGGTAGACTTTGCTCAGCAGCAGGGAGATAGCTTAGACGCTGACCTGCGCAGGCGAGACTTTACGATCAATGCGATCGCCTACCAGCCACACCGTCAAAAGCTGATCGACCCGCTCGGCGGCAAAGCCGATATTGCCAGTGAAACCATCCGCATGGTGAGCTATCAAAACCTCGCAGCCGACCCGCTGCGACTGATGCGGGCCTACCGTCAGGCCGCTCAGCTAGGTTTTGACTTAGCCGCTGATACGCAAACGGCGATCAGAGCACTCGCCCCGCAGCTCCGTCAGGTTTCGATAGAACGAGTGCGCAGCGAATTAGACGGGCTGCTGAGCGTACCATCGGCCAGTCAGCAGCTAAGACCTATTTTTGAGAGTCAGCTTTTGCAGTTTTGCCTGCCCTGTTTCGATGCGGAGCGGATTACTCAGGTGGCGGCGGTTGAGAGGGCAATAGTCCAACTCCAAAAGGCACTACCCGACTACGCAGAAAGTTTGTATCTCTGGCACAAGCCAGTATCAGCCGGTTTTTATCGGAGCTGGGCCAAGGCCGCGAAGCTCAGCCGTCTGGTGTGCACCGATCCCAATATGGCGGAGGCCGAACTCACAGCGCTTAAGTACAGCCGCAGCGAAATCCAGATCGTCCTTACGCTACTGAAACTACAGCCTGAGATAGAAGCTCTGCGCAGCGGGCCGCTCAGCCGCTCTCAGCAGTTTTTCCTATTCAAACATGCCGCAGAAAGCTTTCCTGCCTTTTCGCTGCTGGCCCTGGCTCAAGGTGTCCAGTTCGCTACCTTGCAGCCCCTGATAGCGCGATTTTTAGATCCCGAAGACGAGGTGGCTCACGCTCAGTCGCTGATTACGGGCACCATTCTCATCAAACAGCTAGGGATTCCACCAGGCCCAGAAATTGGGAGATTGCTCAAAGCCGTAGAACTCGCCCAAGCAGCGGGACAAGTGCAGGAAACTGAAGCAGCGATCGCCTGGGCCAAGCAAATCCAAAACAACTAAGCTACATCGCTGATCGCTGAGGCCGCACGTCTAGCTGATGGGCCAAACTGCCATCGTTCCAATCGAGCGGATGCGCTTCATTCGCCGGTACCACGCTGACCACCGGCTGTCGATTAGCAACCTGGAAAGATAGCCGTCTGCTGGGATTAGGCTGAGCCACACGAGCGGTAGGCGTCGCCTGCTGCACGGCTTGAGCAGCGAATACACGGCTTCTGATAGCAGGCTTCGGTAGGGTCGGCTGGTTGCTGCGCTGCCGTCGTTTTTTGGCTTGGGATACTTTGGGCGCTAAGGGTTTTGCAGCAGGCTGAACTGCCGCCGATCTGGCTACCGCTGGTCTGCTAGCAGGCGTTTTACTAGAAACAGCTTTACCAGCAGGAGCCGGTTTCATGGCGGTCGGCACCTGAATCATTTTGCGATCGCTCAGCTTTTTTACAGCGGCAGGTGATCGCCCAGCCATGTCAGCGCTCAGCCGCATCTTGCGAACTTTCCCACGCGATTCGTTACGAAGGGTGCTGCGCGATCGCGCTGCGGCCATACGGGCCATGGCTCGCCGCCGCGACATCACTAAGCAGCCCGCCGCGCAAGTACCCACCAATGCGCCCAAAGGCCAGGCAGGAAAGTCCGAGCGGCGGGTCGCGGCGGGCGCGGCGACCGCTGTGGCATCTTTGCTAACCGTGCCGTCAGCAATCTCATCGGCACTCCGCTCAACATCAATGAAAGCGTCCTTTGGAGTGACTGGCTCAGTCGCAGCAGGCATATCCATTGTCAGCTTTCTCGGACTGATCAGCCCGTCTAACGCCATGCCAGCACTCACCATAGACACCAGCCAAAAGCCAATTACCAGCACCCAGGGCCGAACCAACAGCAAGTTAAAAGCAACCTGAGTTCCTTTTGCCGACTTTACGCTAGAAAGACGGGCATCGGGAACCAAGGTCGAAGGCAATTTTCCGCCCAGGCGATTGATACCAGACAGCTTGCCAATCAGTGCTTTAAAGGGCTTGAACTTTTGAAGCTTAAAGCGCTTTGGGTGAAAACCCTGAGGGGCGGCATTAGAGAGCTTCATATTTTTCGTTCTCTCTGACGGCTTTGTCATAGTGAAGGGATTCCTCTAGAGAGCCTTTTGATCCAAAAGATACCGGAATTGTAGAGGCATATTAAACGATTGGCTAGCGCTGTGCTAGTATTTCCCAGATATTTAGCACGAAACCTTATTTTTTGGGTCAAAATTAACGCAATTCTAAAGCCGGCAAATACCGGCCAGGATCCTGAGCAACCCACCCAGAATCCGAGTTGGTGCGCACTTCAAAGTATAAAAAAGTCGGTTCCTCGCCGCCGACACTACCCAGGGGAGCATTGGCGGCGACTGTCTGCCCAACCGACACAGCAACGTCGTTCAAATTGGCATATCGCGTTTGCACACCCTGGGCATGATTGACCACAACTAGCTGGCCATAGCCTTCGCGATCGCCCACAAAAGCGACCGTACCACTGTCAACCGCGCGAACCTCTCTGACCGTGGGAATAGCAAAGGCAATACCGCTGTTAAAAACCAGTTCGTCCCGGCTAGCGCTGGGTTGCCAACCGTAGCTCAAAGCCATACTAGCTGGCTGATCTAGGGGATAGCCTGGCAGCTGAACAGTCTCGGCAGATCTCATGGCACTCGCCATGACGCCCGGAACAAAAATGCGATTAGGGATTTCGGCTACGCAGCCGTTAACTTCAAACAGCAAGTCGGCGCGAGCGCCGTACCGTTCGGCTAAAGTCTGCCAGCTCTCCCCTGCCACAACGCTCACTACCGTACCGTTAAAGGGGGGAATTCGGAGCGTAGCACCAGCAGACAGACTATCGCTAATACCAGGGTTGAAATTCCGCAGCGTAGCGGGCTGTAGGCGATAGGTGGTAGCCAAGCTCGCCAGCGTATCACCGGCTGTCACACGATAGCTTTGAACCCGGTCTAAAGCAGCAGGGCAGCTTGGACTGGCAGCCACCGGTCGGACAGACAGACTGAAGGAAGCCATCAGACTGGCGATGGTGACCGTGGCCATCTGCGCGAAACGAGTCGGGCCAGAAAGTCGTTGGTGGGGGAATATTGGTTGGGCTAATTCGAAGAAATCGGTCATTTGGATCAATGAGATTCGCGATCAGAAAAGCGCTAGTCGAGCTACTTGAGGAACTTTACCATCGCCGATGCACCGTCAAAAACAATCTGCGAAAAGTCGTCAAACCAGAGGAAACGTCCTTATACTTTGAAAGGGCCGTCCCTATACCTTACTTCAAAGAGCCGATTGCCTGGTTGAATGGCTCGGCTTTATGTTAGAGCTAGCTTTTTCAAACAGGAAGATCAAGACATGGGGGTTTCTGCTAAGCATCTTGGCCTCGGCGGGCTGCTACTCCTACTAGGCACAGGCGCTGGCTGGACTGGCCATACTTACCTTGACCACCGACAGAACGCTGAGGAGGAGCCCTTCTCTGAGCGTTCTGCGCTGTCGGTTCTACCGGCTTCTCAAGAGACCATCGCTCAGGTGCTTCCCCCTACTACCCGCCTGCCGATTGACGATAATTTCATTGCCGCCGCCGTCAACCGGGTTGGCCCCAGCGTGGTTCGTATTGATGCTTCTCGGACTGTCAGTGGTTCAGCCGATCCGCTTGAGCGCGGTTTGTTTAAGCGTTTTTTTGGCGACGAAGCGCCTGAAGGGTCACCGTCGCCTCAGTTGCCCGAACGATTCGAGCAGGGAACAGGCTCTGGCTTTATTTTGAGTGCGGATGGCCGGTTGCTGACGAACGCCCATGTAATTGAAGGCGCAGACAAGGTGAATGTCACGCTCAAAGACGGTCGCACGTTTAGCGGCGAGGTCGTCGGCAGCGACCCGGTGACCGATGTCGCGGTGGTTAAGATTGAGGCGACCGATTTGCCCATAGCACCGCTCGGAACAGCCGAAAATCTTTTGCCAGGACAGTGGGCGATCGCCATCGGCAACCCGCTGGGCCTAGACAACACCGTCACTGCCGGGATTATCAGCGCCCTGGATCGCACCAGCAACCAGGTCGGCATCACGGAGAAACGAGTTCAGTTCATTCAAACCGACGCCGCCATCAATCCGGGCAACTCTGGCGGGCCGCTGCTCAATGCCAGCGGTGAAGTGATTGGGATGAACACCGCGATTCGGGCGAATGCCCAGGGGCTAGGCTTTGCCATTCCGATTGAAACGGCCAAGCGAATTGCCGACCAGCTCTTTAAAACGGGCGAGGTGCAGCATCCTTACCTGGGTATTCAAATGGTAAATCTTGACCCGGAAATGCGCGATCGCATCAATCAGGACAAAGAACTCGGTATCAAAATCGAAGAAGAGCGCGGCGTCGTCATTATCCGAGTGATGCCAGGAACGCCAGCAGAATCAGCTGGCTTAAAGCGCGGCGATGTGATCAAGCGGATTGACAATACAGAAGTATTCGATGTCACTCAAGTACAGTCTCAAGTTGAGCGCGGCGGCATCGACAAAGCACTTCAAGTAGAAGTCGTGCGGGCGGGCAAGCTTCAAAAAATTGACGTGAAGCCAACGGCTTTACCGTCTGAGCTTCAGTAGCGCAGCTACCGTATTTAGTGGAAGTTTGGGGTTTGGGGCTCAATCACGCGTCAGATTCTAGAGAGTCAAAGTCTAAGTCAAGCGAGCCGGACAGGTTCGTTTCTAGTTCCATCCGCTGCTCCATTTGACGCAAGAAATAGCCCGTCATCATGGCAGAGGCTAATAGACCCGCTAAGTTTTCGCGGTCGGTGCTGACTTGCACGTTAAATCCATCTGAAGGCAAAACTCCAACTAGCCCTTGCACATTGTGAGAAATAATTTGCTTAATCTCGCCGCTGACTGACTGTGCGACTCGGCTGAGAACTTCGGGCGGCTGATGCTGCAAATAGTTCAAAAGCTCGTTAGATTTGCTGTCCTCGTTTAGGCTAGTGAAGTCTGCATTTTCAGGGTTGAAAATCATAGAGATACTGCATAACTGCTGTTAGCTTAACCGTTGAAACCGGGATTCAAGATGCGTGAATCTCCACAAGTAGAGCGCGTTTATGTGCTGGTGACATCGCCAATCCGCAGCGGTTGCTAGTGACAGCTTAACGAATAATGACGCGAATCGGTACTTTCTCTACAGGCAGCGAAAACCTTAGTCTACAAATTAGCGCTCAATCGGCAGGATCTAGCCCATCTGTGACGACTGCCGGTAGTTCGGACAGGTTGGCATTTTCGATGGCCGCGTCCGATAGCACCGCGCCTGCGGACGGGGGCTTGCGCCCAGAGAGGACGGCAATTTCTTCTGCACTGCTCTGCTCAGGGTCAGTGGAGCCCGAATCAATAGGCTGAGGCAGGGCCAGATTGCTGATTTGAGGCAGCTTGTCAATTTCAAAGTGCTGATAAAACTTTTCGGTAATCTGTAGCCAGGAAGAGCGTCCGTCGGACTGGCGACGCTTTTTGACAAATCCCTGACTGACTAAATCGGGGACGTGCTGGTAAACGCCAGAGCCGCGCAGTTCGACTAATTCGCTTTGGGCAATCGGGCCGCGCAGCGCGATCGCCGCTAACGTCCGCAGTGCCCCGAGACCGATATCCAAAGGGACAATCGTATCGACTAGCGGCTTGTAAAGTTCTCTAAGCTGCAAGGCGTAGCCCTCTTCAGTTTCAGCAATCTCAAGTGCGCCTTCCCGGTGGGCGTATTCACCCATCAGTTCAATTAAGCCTTCTTCAGCGGTGTCGCGATCGCATCTGGCAAATTCAGCAATCTGAGCAATTTTCAAAGGCTGCGCTTTGAGGTAGAGAATAGCTTCAATCGTAGTGGCTAACCGAGACATCGTTTGCATTCGATCCGTCCATTTTTTGCGCTCAGTCCTCTGTACTCAATCTCTCTGGGCTCCGTCTCTCTATACTCAGTCTAAATTGCGACCCGTCAGCTCAACGAAGATATCTTCCAGGTTAGCGCTTCGCGTCATCATACCGGTTTTATCTGGCTGCTGGTCAAGATACTGATTGGCTTCCGCTAGCGTCGGGAAGAAGAGATACTCCCAGCGATCGCCCTTTTGCTTCATCACAATCCCTTCACCGTGCTTTTGCCTGAGTTCGGCCAGGGTACCGCTCTCAATCAACTGACCGTGATCCATAATGCCGATGCGATCACACAGATACTCGACCTCTTCCATGTAGTGAGTCGTCAGCAGCATAGTCATGCCCTGCTCGGTATTGAGCTGACGAATAATTTCCCACAGCCGCCGCCGCGTTTGTGGATCGAGCCCAACCGTCGGCTCATCCAAAAATAAAATGCTGGGTTTGTGCAGCAGAGCGCGGGCAATTTGCAGCCGTCGCTTCATCCCACCAGAGAGCGTTTTAACCTTGTCTGAAGTGCGATCGCTCAGACCCACATAGTCTAGCCACTGGCGAATATCCGCCTGCCGCTGATCTTTGCGAATATGGTGCATCCGCCCGTGAAACTCCATATTTTCCCAAACCGTCAGATCCGCGTCGACACTGACTTGCTGAAGCACCACCCCAATCTGGCTACGAACTTGAGCAGGCTGACGGCTGACATCGTAGCCCGCCACGACAATATCACCTTGAGTTTGCTGGGCCAGTGTCGTCAGCATCCGAATCGTTGTCGACTTGCCAGCTCCATTCGGCCCCAACAGCCCAAAGATCTCCCCAGGCTGAATCGCCAGCGACAGGTCGTTGACCACACAGGTATTGTTATAAACTTTGTGAACATTTTGCAGAGAGACTGCTGCAACCATCAATTTTCATCCTACGGAGCCCTTCTTAGCCTATAGCAATCAACCCTTCCATCAAAGACCTAACCTCTATTCAACCGACATACAGCCCATGCGAGCCAGAATCGATAATCAAGTCCTCTTCCTTCGCAATGAAGACACCCCTCCCTACAAAAAGAAGGGTTCCATCGTCCGCAACAGCTACTTTTGGGCGCTCAAGTCAATTGCTGATCGTGCCCCCTTTGAAAAGGACTGGGAGTTTGAAGAGCGCATATGGATTGCCCTCACCCGAATGCTCACATCCTTTGCTGAATCCGGCTACTTGGGGCTTAAAGAGACTCAGCTAGAGTTTGCTGGCGACGATGAGATTCCACCGGTATTAAAACCAATGGCCACCTGGTATGACCCCGAAGAATACAGCGAAGACGACGCCAGACCCTTTCTTTAAGCCAGCCGAGAAATTAACCTGGCACTGGTCTATTAACTACATCAGCCCGAGCTGGGCCAAAACACCCTTTCCAGTGACTAGCTCGGTTATTAGCGCACCGACAAAGCCAATCATGGCCAGTCGGCCATTCCAGGTCTCGGCAAACTCAGTAAAGCCTATCTTCGCAGGTGTCTTGCTCATCGGTCGTGCTCTCAATAGGTGGATTGACAGTCAGCTACAGAAACATCCAGACCCTGTGGTTCGGCTGTGTAAACAAATGTTAACTGATCCGACATGAATTTAGCTATGCCCAGAGGTGAACATAGATTGGTTTGAAAGTAGACAGAACAAGCCAACTTCAAAGCTCAACCCGTCAGGAATTCTGGAGAACTTGCTCCCCGGCTGTCAGTTCCGCCGCTTCTCGCTCCTTGTTCAGCCGTCGCCGCCGCGCGTACAGCTGAATCGTAATTAAAAATGACAGCACCAACCCTGCAATCAGCCAGGTCGTGGCCCCGGTCGGAAAACTGTTCTGAAAAATGACCAGCATCACAATTGTCACCAGCAGCAGGGTAGGAGCCTCATTCAGGGCTCGCAGTTGCTTTGGCCCCCACTGGCAATCCCCGCGCTCCAGCTTTTTCATCAGCCGCGAGCAGTAGTGGTGATAGCCCAAAAGCAGCACCACAAACCCTAGCTTCGCGTGCATCCAACCTTCATGCAGCACATCGGGCCGCTGCCAGAGCAGTCCGGCTGCCATCGCCACCGTCAGAATCATGCCCGGTGTGGTGATAATCCGTAGCAGCCGTTTTTCCATCAGGCCGTACTGCTTTTTTAGGATGCTGCGAGCAGGTTCTGGCTCCTCCTCAGCCTCCACGTGGTAAATAAACAGACGCACGAGGTAAAACAACCCGGCAAACCAGACCACGACGCCAACAATGTGAAACGCTTTAAACCAGTAATAAGCCATCAAGTAAATCGAAGTAATACTTTCTCTATTTTCCGTTAGCAGCTTATATTTTGATCGCCTATCTCATAGGTTCTTAACGTTACATTGACCGTTCATCGATTGGAAGCGCACTTCAATGCAAGTCACCTGGCAGCCCGTTAACACTTACGAAGACATCCTCTACCACAAGGCTGACGGTATCGCCAAGATTACAATCAACCGTCCTCACAAGCGCAATGCCTTCCGGCCCAAAACCGTCTTTGAAATGTGCGACGCCTTTCGCGACGCCCGCGAAGATACCACTATCGGCGTTGTGCTGCTGACCGGCATGGGGCCTCATACCGACGGCAAATACGCCTTTTGTTCAGGTGGCGATCAGAGCGTGCGCGGTGAGGCAGGTTACGTCGGCGAGGATGGCGTGCCCCGGCTGAACGTACTCGATCTTCAGCGGCTAATTCGCTCTATGCCAAAGGTTGTGATTGCGCTGGTGGCGGGCTATGCGATCGGGGGTGGTCATGTTCTACACCTGGTGTGCGACTTGAGCATCGCCGCTGACAACGCTATTTTCGGCCAAACCGGGCCTAAGGTGGGTAGCTTTGACGGCGGTTTCGGTGCGAGCTATATGGCGCGTATTGTGGGGCAGAAAAAGGCGCGAGAAATTTGGTACCTCTGCCGTCAGTACGATGCTCGTCAGGCCCTAGAAATGGGGCTGGTCAATACGGTTGTGCCAATTGCCCAGCTAGAAAACGAGGGCATTCAGTGGGCTCAGGAAATTTTGCAGAAGAGTCCGATTGCGATTCGCTGTCTCAAGTCAGCATTTAACGCTGATTGTGATGGACAAGCCGGACTCCAGGAGTTAGCCGGAAATGCAACCCTACTCTACTACCTCAGCGAAGAGGGGGCTGAAGGAAAGCGGGCCTTTTTAGAAAAGCGTCAGCCTAATTTCAGACAGTATCCATGGCTACCGTAACTGCCGTTAATTACACTTAGAGCCTATCCGAAAAGTCGGCCATGTTTGCAGTATAGATTTCGTATTTTGTCGAAAAAGCCCTCGTCTGAGGATGTGGAAATTTCGTCTATGGGGGTCGAGATTTCCGGTCACACAGAGAGAGCTGGAGATGTTCTCAA
>JBBQAC010000232.1:0-7218 GCA_038315915.1 Phormidesmidales cyanobacterium | reverse complement strand
TCAAACTGTTCGGTGCTGGGCTGAGGCGGCAGGCAGAGAGCACCAAAGCTGCTGCCCCGGTGACTGGCATAACCTTCGAGGTCGAGTACCTGTTCGCCCTGATGTGCCAGCGCGTGCAAAATGTCGGTCTTAGCAGTGCCGGTCATACCGCCGAGCAGAATTACCTTTTTAGGCGTGTCCACAGTGCGGCGAACCCATTGGCGAAAGGCTTTGTAGCCGCCTTGTAAAGTGCTGGTGTGGAACCCGGCTAAGGTGAGAATCCAGGCGATCGCTCCGCTGCGCATTCCGCCTCGCCAGCAGTGAATGCGCACGGCCTTATCGGGTGCGATCGCTTTCGCCTTGCGAATAAAGTCTGCAAATTTTGGCCCGGCAATCTCAAAGCCCAGCTCCACCGCATCCTCCCGGCTTTTTTGCTTGTAGCAGGTGCCGACTTGAGCCCGCTCCTCATTGCTAAACAGCGGCAAGCTCAGTGCTCCAGGAATATGGCCTTGCTCGTACTCGCTAGGACTGCGCACATCTAAAATGGGGCCAGCGGCGGCCAAAAAATCGTCGATAGAGAGCTGAGACGTTTGAGACACCTGAGACACAGAAATTTTTGTTATCGCTTACTTCACTACAGTAATTGTAGGGGGTTTGGCCGTTGCCAACGCTCTATCAGAAGTGACGGTGCCAATGTGACGGCTCTGTGAGTAGCCAAGGTGCCGTAGAGCCTCCAGACAGGCTTCGGTTTGGTCTGCCGGAACACTGGCGAGCAGTCCGCCGGACGTCTGCGGGTCGAAAAGGATTTGAAAGTGAGGTGAAGCGGTCTGGGCGGAGTGGGCTTGGAGAGCGTTAACAGCGCTCTGTCGGTTGCGCTCATGAAGTGAACTGACGATGCCCTGCCGCAAGGTGTCGGCTACGCCTGGTAGAAGTACTGGGCCATTCAAGTGAAGCTCAACGCTGACTTGAGAGGCCGCGACCATTTCCAACAGGTGACCGGCCAGGCCGAAGCCGGTGACATCTGTACAGGCAGTAGCGCCATGCTGTTTGAGGCAGTTGGCGGCGGCGCGGTTGGATTGGAGCATACTAGCGATCGCGCTTTCTACCCAGCGACCCTTAGCCTGACGCTGCATATCAGCAGCAAACAAGCTGCCCGTTCCCAGCGCTTTGGTCAGAATCAGCGACTGGCCGGACTGCATCCCGCTTTTTCGCCAGACCTGTTCGGGGTCGATCCAACCATTGCAGGCGAAACCCAATGAAAGGTCTGGCCCTTCGGTGGTGTGACCGCCTACCAGAAACGTTTTGGCATCGCTCAGGGCTAACACTGCCCCTGAGAGCAGTTGGTAAAGCGTTTCGGCTTGCTGGGCATCGGTGCTGTAAGGAATAGTAGCCAGGGCGAGCGCGTTGTGACTGGTTGCGCCCATCGCAAACAGGTCGCTCAGACAGTGGTTGACGCAAATTTGCCCAAAAATAAACGGGTCATCCACAATGGCGCGGAATTGATCAACCGTATGCACAGCGAGCTGACCCTGCGGAACCTGAACGATAGCAGCATCATCGGGCGCATCCAGACCGGTGTAGACGTTGTTGCGGTAGGGCCAATCGGTATCGTCAGGAGCTTCGGCGCGAACTCGTTGGAGGGCGCGGGTGAGGGTTTGGTTGCCGACTTTGGAGCCGCAGCCAGCGCAGGGATGACTGCGGCTACGCTCAGCCACCGGCGACGAGGGACGGTGGCTGAGCGCAGTCGAAGCCATGTCTGGAAAGTCTGAGAACAGGCTCATGAATTTTTGGTCGATGCTGTTTTTCCAGCGGCGGCACCACTTGGAATGGATGGCAAAGAATCCCCAGGAGGCGATCGCCGTTTCGGTATCCGTATCGATAATGTTGAGATAGCGTTTTTGAGGCTTGAAAGGCTTCAGCGGTTGGCCAGTTACATAGCGCTTGAGATTTTCGTAGAGAGGCGGGCCCTGGCGAACGGCAAAGACGCCTGCTTTGGGACGCTTGTGGTTGACCATGGTGGCGACGTCGCCCGCTGCAAAAATGTTGGGATGAGAAAGCGTTTGAAGATTGTCGTTGACGGCGAGAAAGCCGTTGTCGGTGAGAGCGAGCTGACTGTCTTGAAGCCACGGGGGAGCGGCAGCGTTGGTGACCCAGAAGGTGCGATCGCATTCCACAATCAATCCTGACTCACAGCGCACCGCACTTGCCGTCACCTCACAAACCGTCTCCCCGGTATGAGCATAGAGCTGACGTTCTTTACAGAGTCGCTCAACCATCCACTGAGTTAGCCGATTGCGCCCTTTGGCTAGATGCGGGCCGCGCTGAAAAATATGAACAGCAATCTGTTGCTGCGGATTCTGACCACGATTTGCCATGAGTTGATACAAGCGCACCTGCATCGCAAAGGCCATCTCCACACCGCCTACCCCGCCGCCTACAATGCTGATAGTCGCGGTGGTCTGAGGATTTTTAGAGAGCTTTTTCTCAATGCTATCTAAATAGCTCGCCCAGGCTTGCAATAGCTGAGGTACAGGTTTTGCAGGAATCGCATGTTCCGCTGCACCCGCTACTTGAGATTTGATCGGGGTGCTGCCAGTATCGATAGAGAGCGCGTCATAGGCGATGGGTGGATGGCGTTTGCAAATAACCGTTTGACCCTCGGGATCGAGACCGATCATTTCATCCATAATCAGCCGACAGTTGGCAAAGCGGGTCAGCGGTCGCAGATCGATATGAGCGGTGTCAAAGTCGTAAAGGCCGGAGATATGACAGGGCAACATACCCGAATAGGGCGTGTCGGCCAGGTTGGTGATGAGGGTGAGGCGGACATCAGCAGGCCAGGGATTCATCCCCATTTTGCGCAGCACCAGCGCGTGGCTATGGCCACCGCCTACCAGGACTAAGGCTTTGCGGATGGGGACGATAGGCTGCATGAGAGAGGGAACAGATGAAAGGCGCTCTCATACTGTAGCGAGAATATTGGCCTTGGCTGGCTCATTTTCGAGTCTGTTTCGCTAGCCACCGATGCAGATAGGATGACGCTGCTCGCCAAGAGCCTTGAGAGTAGGCGATCGCTTCAGCAATTTCTTCAGAAGAAAGTGAGGGAACCAATAGAGACTTTTTAGACAGTTGCTCTGAAGCTAGCTGCACCTGCATCCAGATCTGTAAGCTATGAGGATTTAAAGTGGCAAGGCGAAGCGTTTTGACCGGAAAACCGATGGTCCTGGCCATCGGTTTTAAGTTCCAGTGAGTAGCAGCGACGATAGTAGATCGCTGTCGGTATGCCTGATGCAGGGCAGATATTAGCCGGTGAAGGGGAATGCGGTTGGCTTCGTCCCAGTAAGCGATCGCTCCAACGGGCGGTTGCGATCGCCAATCCCAGGGCCGCTGGTAAAAATAGTCGCCGCCCGTTTGCTGCTGCCAGTGAAGGAGATGGGAGGTTTTGCCTGCGCCCTTTTGCCCAATTACCTGAATGAACAGGCGCTGACTGGGGGAAGGCGCTGCGGAATAGCCAAAGTCCAACCAGCGATCACTGGCAATCACCAACGACTCGGGCGCGAAGAAAGGATTGCGTTTTAATCCTAAGCAGTGGTAAGGGTCGAGGTAGGGCATGGTTGACATGCAAAAGTTATCGGGCAACGACTCGAAAGCCTTTAGCATCATGGAATTTGCCGATACCCAAGCCGCCTATTAGCCCCCTCGATACGAATTCAACCCGCACTTCCCAAATGATCCGCAGCAGTTCGCCATCGTAGGAAGGGTGGGCACTGAGTGGGATTTTGCAGCTAAAACGAGCGAGTCTCTGAGGAATCAGTTCTACTGCATAGAGGTTTCCTCGGTCTACATCGCCTCTGCCTTCTGTGATCCAACCGACGGTTAGCTTTGCTTTTCTTCCTGATTCCTGGCCTGAGGGCAGCCATTCACAACTGCCTGCGACCGTCTCTCCTAAGGTGAAAATGCTTTCGTTGAGCTGATAGTGAATCATGGATTTGGCCTATGGCTCGACAAAAAAGGTGAAGTTAGAGTCAGTGCGATCAACAATACCGGGCATGGTTTGCTCGATGACTGCTATCCAGCGAATTTGATTATTACCGGCTTCAAAGGAAGCCGGTAAGTGGGCAGGGATGCTGAGGTCGAAGTGACAGATGGCTTCATTGTCGCCTGAGAGGATAGATTGCGATCGCAGCGCTTCCTCTTCCACAACAGCCGTTTCAACAATGGTATCTGTCCCTTTGGTGTAGCTGACTCGTTCAATACAGAGCAGCTTGATCGCAATGGCACTGTCTGGGAGAAATTTACGGTTACCCTTTAGTTTTCGCCGAAAGGTAACGCGACTGTCGCTGCCCAACCGTAGTGGATAGTGGGTGAAAACCAACTCTCCGGGCCAAAGAAAAAAGTAGGCGAGAATCCATTGGCGCAAGGGACGGTAAAAAAGAACCGATATGAAGGCTATGAAGGCTATCAGGGGTACCAACCCGATAAAACCCAGCAGGAAAATGCCGCCAAACAGATAACCCAGAAAACCGACTGACTGCTTGGGCTTAGCAGGGTCACTCTCATTGAGGATATAGCCTTCAGCCGTGGGCTCAACTGTAATCGGGGGATTGGCAGCGCGAGCCTTATTGATCCTTTCGTTTTGTTTGCTCATCCTAGTGTTTGCTCACAAGCTCAAGCGTTAGCTTTATCTGTCTACAAAACCCATTGCGAAATTGACAGTACCAGATACGTTACGAAAAGTAAGTCTTCTCGCAAACCTGGGAGCCGTTTCTATTGATATGATCACCTGTAGCCGAAGCTCATTGACCCATTCGCTATGCCGCCTACCGCTCAATCCGCCGCTCAATCCGCCGCTCAACCGGCTCAGTTTGAGCTTCTAATTGACGATGAATTTTTGAGCGATCAAATGGGTTTATTTAACCAGCTACGTCAGAGCGTTCGATGGGAGGGCAGCATGGCAGCGCGGCGGACGGCTTCCTTCGGCGTCCCTTACAACTATGCTCAAATGACCTATCCGGCGGTACCCATGCACCCGGCTTTAGAGCCTGTGGTGGAACAGCTTTACAGCGCTTTAGGCGTGCGTTTCAATAACTGCCTGCTCAACTTTTACGAAACCGGTCAAAGCAAAATGGGCTTCCATGCTGACGACACTACCGACCTTCAGCCTGGTACTGGCGTCGTGATTATTTCACTGGGCCACCCTCGCAAAATCACCTATCGCAGTAAGGCCGATAAAGCGCTTCAGCACGCCTTTACTTTGCCACCTGGCTCTATGCTGTACATGAGTTCCGAGGTGCAGGCAGAATGGGTACATGCGATCAAGAAACAAAAAGGCGTAGGGCCAAGAATTAGCCTGACCTGGCGTGCCTTCAATGTGAGCTAGGTATTTTATTTTAGGCAAGTCCCTAAGCTATGTTTCAGATATCGCAGCAGCAGATTCGAGAGGCGTCGGCCAGACGAGTTAGCGTTAAAGTCGCTCATCGAAAGGCGCAGATAGTTAGCTTTGTGGATCGCCAAGGCGCTCCGTTTGGCTGGGAGCAGCTGGCTTTGGCGCTGGCTGAAGATGGGGATTTTTGTGGCTTGTGGAATCGAACCTGGGCAGCGCTGCCGTTTGATTTTGAGTGGAAGCCAGTGCCGATTCATCCTTATACGGCGAAGACGCATCCTTTTTTTGCGATCGCCTTCCCCGCCCGTTTCCGCCCTGCCGATCCCCACGATTTTCAACGCTACTTGCAGGCCCTTAAGCCTGAAGAACTCACTGCAACCTTTGATAATTTTTCGGGGGATGCGCAGCTATTAGTGCCGAAAGATACCGGAGACTATGGCCATATTGCGGCTTTTTGTCGGCAAGCCCAGCCGAAGATGTGGCAAGACGTGTGGCAGCAGGTGGGGGTGATTTGTATGGCGGCGATCGCCCACGAAACCCCGCTGTGGTGCAACACCCACGGCCATGGCGTACCCTGGCTACACATTCGCTTTGACAGTCGGCTAAAATACGCAGCCTTTCCTCCCCATGGCAGCATCAGCCCAAACAGTCAGGCGATTTGGTATCGGGTTTATCATGAGGCGATCGCGCCGAAAGAACAGGCGATTGGAGACGATTCCTAGAGTGCGCTTGACCTTGTAAATCCATAGCTTGCGGTGGATGTAGCGGGCGACACAGTTGGAGAGAATGGAACCGTTGATTTTGGGCTGGTTCTGTGAGCAAAATCTCTGTTCTGACGCTGACGCGCGATCGCACTCCTCACTTGTGCAACCTGCTCAAAGGGCTGGCTCGCTCCAGTCGCTGGCCCGACGAATGCGTCGTCGTCCACATGAATGAGCCAGCTTCGCCGCTGACGCCAGCCGACGGTGAATGGCCTTTTGCCTGTCGTCACTACAGCTATTCGCATCCCGAAGTGACGCTGCCTCTGGCTCAGGCCCGTAACTTCGCGGCCAGCAAAGCGCAAGGAGATCTGCTGCTGTTTTTAGATGTGGACTGCATTCCGGCAAAATCCATGATTGCTGACTATGAATGGGCCTGTCAGCAGATGCAGAGTGCGATCGCTATGGCCAACGTCCGATACCTGCAAGCACCTTTAAAGCGCGAGTGGACAGAATTGGCTTTGATGGCCCAGAGCAAACCCCATCCCAATCGAGAAGTCTCACCTGTGACGCCGCTGATCCGAGAGCCCAACTATGGACTGTTTTGGTCTCTCTCTTTTGCGCTGCACAGGTCAGTCTTCGAGCGAATTAATGGATTTAGCGATTGCTATCAGGGCTATGGCGCAGAAGATACCGATTTTGCCTGGAAGGCTAGGGTGCGGCGCATTCCTCTTTACTGGGTGCCAAGTGCCGTTGCCTTTCATCAGTATCACGCGAGTACGGTTCCGCCGTGGCAGCATTTTGAGAGCATCATTAGCAACGCCCGAATTTTTCATCGGCGCTGGGGCGAGTGGCCGATGGCAAGCTGGCTAACTGCCTTTGCTCAGCTTGGCTATATTGATTGGACAGCGAATGGCAACAGCATCACAGTGCTCAGGTCACCTTAGGCTGTTTGCTAAGCTGCGGTGAAACTTTGCCGCAATAAGTCTTATCTACTAAGAGCCTATCCGAAAAGTCGGCCATGTTTGCAGTATAGATTTCGTATTTTGTCGAAAAAGCCCTCGTCTGAGGATGTGGAAATTTCGTCTATGGGGGTCGAGATTTCCGGTCACACAGAGAGAGCTGGAGATGTTCTCAATAGAGTAGTTCTACCGCTTT
>JBBQAC010000119.1:0-13091 GCA_038315915.1 Phormidesmidales cyanobacterium | reverse complement strand
ATTGAGAACATCTCCAGCTCTCTCTGTGTGACCGGAAATCTCGACTCTCATAGACGAAATTTCCACGTCCTCAGACGAGGGCTTTTTCGACAAAATACGAAATCTATACTGCAAACATGGCCGACTTTTCGGATAGGCTCTAAGCCGGGCTATTCTTTTCTCTCAGCTTCTGGGCAATATCCGCATGCATGAGCGCAATGTTCGGATCGCGCTGAATGGCCTGAAAATAATGCTCACCTAACGGCGTGAGCGAGTCCTTATTCGGTTTGAGCATGAGGCGGGCTTTTTCCAGCAAAATGGAGGCACTCTCAGGTTCGATACTGTCTTTTTTGCGCAGGTCGAGCAGTTCGTCGATTTGGACGATGAATTGGGAAATGGGCCGCAGCCAGCTAAAGGCTTGATCGTCAATTACTAGGCGGAAAAACTCGCCGCTGTTGGCAATAGGGCCGTGGGTTTGTTCGTATACTCTGCGCTCTGAGTCGAGCAGGGCTTTGTGCAGCCGCAGTAGCTCAGGGCGGATTGCTTGAAGGCGAGCAATAGCAGGGTCGGCGGAGGGGTTGACGCTCATGAGATGTGGAGATGTCGGCTTGATTACACTAGCATTTTCACCGGATTATGCGATCGGCAGAGGAGTAAGCTCAAAGAGGCGTAAAACGGGTGGCTGCGTGAAAATTGGCACTGTAGAAATTGTGGATCGCGAGTGCGAGGCGGGCGGACTGCGGTGGTTTTACCGGGAGGCGCTGCCGATGAACGATTCCGACAAGCCGCCGGTAGTGCTGCTGCATGGCCTGGTCTCGCAAAGCTATAGCTGGCGAGGGGTAATGGGGCCGCTAGCGGAGGTCGGCTTTCGCGCGATCGCCCCCGACTGGATCGGCCACGGCTACTCTGCTAAGCCCGACCGGCGCGAATTCGACTACAGCCCAGAAGCCTTTGTACGGGGGTTGGAACAGTGGCTGGCAGCGCTGAAAATCGAGCGATTCTCACTGGTTGTCCAAGGCTTTTTAGGCTCTGCTGGTCTGCTGTATGCCGCGCAGCATCCCGACAAAATTGAGCGCCTGGTGATCTTAAATACGCCGCTGACTGCCGCTGCCAAGCTGCCCTTTAAAATTTCTCAGCTTGGCATTCCGCTGATTGGCGATATGCTGACGCAAGATCCGATTCTGGTAGATCGTACGCTAGAAGGCGGTGGCCCCTACACAGTCAGCGATGAGGATTTAGAAATATACCGCCGACCGTTTTTGAAAAGTTCGGATGTGGGGCGATCGCTCCTCGCCACCGTTAAGCAGCTTCAGCTCAAGCGAGTCATGACCGAAATTGATCAGGGGTTTGAAAACTGGCAGGTACCGACGCTGATTGCCTGGGGTACCGCTGATAAGTGGCTACCGGAGAGCTTGGCTGATCGCTTTGCCGCAAAACTGGCGGATGCTGAGGTGGTCAAACTAGCAGAAACCGGCCACTACGCTCAGGAAGACTGGGCGGAGAAGGTGAGTGAGGCAGTGGTGCCTTTTTTGCGGCGGGTGGTTTTGTAGGCTCTTCGGCTGCGCTCAGGGCACGAGGGGAATGGGGGTTAAAAGTCGACGCCTCGCTTTAGTTCTACGCCGCGTTCGGCATAGTGCTTGTGGCAGAAAACCTCGGAGTGAGCGCTCGCCAATTGGAAGTAGGCAGGCTGGTTTTTACAGCGACCAGTGATGATGACTTCGGTGTCTTTAGGTTTGCGCAGCAGGGTTTGAATAATCGGTTCTTCGGGCAGCAGTTCCAGATCGACCGTGGGATTGAGTTCGTCGAGGATGATGGTTTTGTACAGACCGGAGGCGATCGCCGTACTCGCAATTTCCCAGCCGCGCTCCGCTTCTACATAGTCAATCGGCTGCTGCTGCCCGCGCCAGACAATCGCATCTCGACCGCAGCGCTGATGATCCACCAGGTGCGGGTAGCTTTTGCGCAGGGCTGCGATCGCCGCGTCCTCGGTATAGCCCTGACCGCCCTTAAGCCACTGCACCATCATCACCCGGTGAGACTTGTCCTGGCCAATGCCCCGACCGATTGCCTGCAAGGCCTTCCCCAACGCACTGGTAGATTTGCCTTTGCCATCGCCAGTGTAAATTTCAATCCCCTCAATCCCCATGTCAGCCGCCGTTTGGTGAATCTGCGGCTTCATCTCCGAATGCAGGTCGGCAATCTCGATCAGTTGCGGCGGTGCGCCCCGTCCGGTCGCAATAATTTCTAAGTGGTCGGGCTTTTGCCTGAGCGACTTCACTACGTCCTCAATCGAAAGCAAGTCCAAGTCGAGCACCGGATTGATTTCATCGAGCACGACTACTGAATAGAGCCCTGAGGCGATCGCCCCTTTAGCCACATCCCACCCGCGCTGCGCCTCTTGGCGGTCAAACTTGGTAATTTCTTCCGGCCCAAAAAATTCAGCCCGGCCCGTGCGCACCTGATCGATCAGGTGCGGAAAGCCGCGCTGCAACGCTTCAATCGCCGCGTCCTCGTCATAAGTGCGCCCCGGCCCCTTGAGAAATCGCAGCAGCAGCACCCGGCTATCCACAAACTGGTGAATGCCCAAACCAATTGAGCGCAACACCACCCCCAAGGCCACCTGCGACTTGCCCTTACCTTCACCGTCATACACATGGATTTGACCGGTGAGGCGCTCGGAAATATTTCGGGCGGTGCGAATACCGATAGCTTTGGGCATGAAAAAATCAAAGAATATGAGCGAGGCATATTTATCTTATCTGAACAGCCGCCTGAGCGAACGAGCGCTGAAGATTTAGCACCCGTCAGGTTTTCCGCGTATTTACCTGACTCAAATTGCTCGCTAGAATGTACCCTATGCCATAGACCTCTAAAAGTTGATTGATCGCCGCTTATGGAGTACGAACCGATATTGCCACTGAGGGCGATCGCCTTTCAACTATTATTTTTAGCCGTAGCCGTGGCGATTGAAGCCGGGATTTTGAGGCAGCGGCTGCGACTGGGCTTTGCGACTAGCGTGCAGTATGCCACGGTGGTCAACCTGGCGTCGGTAGTGGTTGGCTGGATGGCCTTTCTGGTGGTAGAGCCGCTCTCCCCGCCAGATATCAAAGCGCAGATTATCAGCTATGTGCTGTTTGACCGGCTGCTGCTCAACGGCTGGAATGCTCGCATTGGCGGTACCATTTTTATTCTTGGCCTGATTGCTTTTTTTGCCACGTTTTTTATCAAAGCGAAAGGTCTAGAGCTGATTATGCGCAGCGACAACGCTTGGAAAATACCCAGGAAGTCAGAGAAAACTTCCCGCGAGCAGCGCTATGCTCGGGCGAGACAGGGACGCACCGAGTCACAGCAGGCACTCGCGGACTTTACGGACACGGTGATCTTGTCTAACGCCGCGAGCTTCAGTCTGATTCTGCTGCTGTTATTTTTGCGGGCAACTGCCGGAGGGTGGGCCTAGTGCAAGAAGCCTTTCGAGACATCTCCAACCAAATGAGAGAGTGGCTGCTGCCGAAGCAGTACTTTGCCTGGCAGACGCTGCTGCTACTGAGCTTGTTTTCTATTTTGATGGCCGCTGCTTTAGAGTCGGTCAATGAAGGGAATCCTTTCGCTGTGCGAATGCTCAGCAACCTGAGCTGGATCTTTCTAACCTCAGCAATTTGGTGGGCACTCGAAAAAAATCCGGTCAGGGTAGGCGGTTTTTCTATCAGTCCCTGGATTACTGGCGCAGTGCTGTGCTTTTTTCTCTTTAAGCCCTGGATGGATGATGACCGGCTGCGTTGGGCAATCTCTAGCTGGCCGATGGTTTCGACCATAATTATGGGGATTCCTGACTTTGTCGAATGGGATTTGAATTTTCACCTGCCCAAAAGCCGTGAGCAGCAGCGGCTGATCATGACTACTTTGGTCAATTTGCTATTGACCAGTTGGATTTTGTTCCACTTCCGGGTGCAGGACTGGGTGACGAACTATCCGAGCTTGCTGGTCAGCGGTTTGGACAATAGTGCTTTTGTGTATGATTTCTCAGGCCCCGAGCGTCAGCAGCAGTCACAGGGGGTACCGCTGCTGGAGGGCATGGCCGATGCGATTGAAGGAGAACTCAACAATCAGCCCTGGTATCAGACTGAACGCTGGCTATACACCCGGCAAAATCGTTTAGAAGGGATTTCACAGCGAATGCTACAAGCGCTCTACGCGCCCGATGAAAAGATATTTTGGCGGTTAGCTGTGCAGCCGCCCAGACGCTTAGGCGACGGCTATGCGCTCACGCTACGGGCAAACTGGCTGGGGCCGGTGGAAAAAGGTGAGGGATTCTTTTTGGAGAAGACCTGCAAAATTATGCCAGTAGAAAGGGTGCGCTCAGTTCCTGGGCAGCCGGTTGCACCCTCGGCAGCGCCCGATGAAGATCGGCCACCGTCAACGTCGCAGTTCACCGCAGTGAGTTGCGACGAGAATTTGCCGGAAGTGCAGTGGGTCGAAGCGGGCGCTGCTTAAAGAATAGTGGGCATTTATTAACTTTGTTAGGAGTAAAGTAGGCAATGAATTTTAGGTTGGCATTTGCTCGAATTTGGACGGTCGCGCGCAATGTGTTTTTAGAAGTGGTGCGCGATCGCATTCTCTATGTCGTCGGTGTATTTGGCGTTGTGATGGTGCTGGCGATTACCCTACTGCCGGAAGTGGCCGCTGGCACTGAGAACAAGCTGATCATCGACACGGGTCTGGCCGCGATCAACCTGCTGTCGCTGTTCGTAGTGGTCTTCATCGGTACCGGACTAATCAATAAAGAGATTGAAAAAAAGACGGTACTGGTGCTGATTGCCAAACCGATCAGTCGGCTGGAATTTATATTGGGAAAGCATCTGGGCCTGAGCCTGGTGATGGCCATGTTAATTTCGTCGCTGACGGCATTAATGCTGATCCTGCTGGCGCTCAGCGGCGTGCCCTTTCAGCTTGGCTTGCTGCTGCTAGCGGTGCTGTTTATGTTCTTAGAAATGGTGCTGCTAACGGCGGCGGCATTGATGTTTGGCGTGGTGACCAGTACGGTGCTGGCAACGCTGATGACGCTGGCAATTTTTGCGGTCGGCCATGAGACCCGCAACATCTTAGAGCTGGATAGAATTGCTGAGAGCGAGAGCTTCCGGCGGATTGCGGAAGGTTTATTCCTGGTGCTGCCCGACCTGGAACGGCTGAATCTGAAAAATGAAATTGCCAATGGCTTTGTCGCTCCCCCAAGCGGCGGCGGTTTGCTAGAAAACGCGGCGTATGGGCTGATTTATACGGCGCTGCTGCTGACGGTAACGGTAACGGTGTTTGAGCGGCGACAGTTTTAGAGGCTAAGACACAGCCCTGAGCGATTCAGTACAATTGAGAGTAGCCTGTCGATTAATCTATTGAGCGCGGTTCGGTCATGGTACAAGCTCCCTCGAAAAAGCTATCGCTTGACTCGTTTTTAGGGATGCCGGAGACGAAGCCTGCCACTGAGTATATCGACGGTCAAATCATTCAGAAACCGATGCCAAAGGGCAAACACAGCAGGCTTCAAGGAAAACTGACTCTATTTATAAATGGCGCGCTCGAAGCCGAGAGAATTGCTTATGCCTTTCCGGAGCTGAGGTGCACTTTTGGCGGTAGCTCAATTGTGCCGGACGTGAGCGTTTTTCTTTGGCAGCATATTCCGATGGATGAGGACGGCGATGTCGCTGATATTTTCAATCGCCACCCAGACTGGATAATTGAAGTGCTATCACCTGGACAAAGCCAGATGATAGTGACTAAAAAAGTACTGCGCTGCTTGAGCTACGGGACTCAAATGGGATGGCTAATCGATCCAAAAGAGCGCTCTTTAATTGCTTATCCACTGAGTGAGCAACCTCAGTATTTAGAAGATGAGCAAGATGCACTTCCCCTGCCGCAGTTTGCGCGATCGCTGAATCTCACACTGGGTGATGTTTTGGCCTGGCTACGGCTATAGTTCACTCCAGCTTGCTGAATGATTAGTCGTGGGGGCAAAGCACTGCCCAACCCGTTCTAGAAACGCTAGAGTTAAGCGGTGAAGTTCTACAAGGGCTTTGTGGCCTAATTTATATTTTTCGCTATGTCTAGTAAGCTTACTCAGCTCCAAACTATCTTCCGTGAAATGGATCGTGCCCTGGTGGCTTACTCAGGGGGGATTGACAGTACGCTGGTGGCAAAGGTGGCTCACGATGTGCTGGGATCTCGCGCGCTGGCGGTCACGGCCAATTCTCCTTCACTGATGCCGGAAGATTTTGCCGATGCCAAGGCGCAGGCGGCAGAGATGGGGATTGCCCATCAGGTGGTAGAGACTTACGAAATGGAGAATGAGCAGTACACCTCTAACCCGGTGAACCGCTGCTACTTTTGCAAGAGCGAGCTGCACGATACGCTCAGGCCGCTGGCAAATGAGCTGGGCTATCCATACGTGGTGGACGGGCTGAATGCGGATGATTTGCAGGATTATCGGCCTGGGATTGCGGCGGCAAAGGAAAGGGGAGTGCGATCGCCCCTCGCAGAAGTCGGCATCACCAAGCTAGAAGTGCGCGAACTCTCGAAGCAGCTAGGCTTATCCTGGTGGGACAAGCCTTCTCAGCCCTGCCTCAGCTCACGCTTTCCCTATGGCGAACTGATCACTACTGAAAAGCTGCACCGGGTCGGGCGAGCAGAGCGCTACATGAGAGACCTGGGCTACCGCAATTTGCGGGTGCGCTCCGATGGGGAGACGGCGCGAATTGAGCTGATGCCCGAAGAGATTCAGTCATTTGTGACGAAGGTAAACTTGCCTGAGCTGGTTGAGGCTTTCCAGGGCATTGGGTTCACCTACGTAACGTTAGATTTGGAAGGGTATAAAAGCGGGAAGCTTAACCGGGTTTTGAGCGAAGTCAGTCAGTAGCTGCCTGGTTGAGTCGTCAAAAGAAGAGGCTGAATGAAACAGGCGAAAAGCAGTGCTCGCAATAACTTTATCGTTTCGACTAATCTGACTGCTCTTCTCTCAAATACTTCGGCTTCCATCCTGGGACGCTTTTCTGCGGCGATCGCGCAAACACCAAACAATCGGGCTCCACATCCTTTGTCAGCACTGAACCTGCGCCTATTGTCACATCGGCCCCAATCGTAATCGGGGCAACCAGGCAGCTATTAGCGCCGGTTTTGGTGCGATTGCCCACCACCGTCTTATGCTTATTGCGCCCGTCGTAATTGACCGTAATTGTCCCGGCTCCAACATTCACCTGACTGCCCAGTTCAGCGTCGCCAATATAGGAAAGGTGAGCCGCGTTGGTGCCCGCTCCAATCGTGGACTTTTTGACCTCGACAAAGTTACCAATCCGGCAGTGCTCACCAATCATTGCCTGAGCGCGAATGTGAGCAAAGGGGCCGATCCGACCGCCACCCACAATTTCACTGTCGCTGACCACAGAATGCACCAGGGTCGTATCTGGCCCAATCGTGCTGTTTTCCACCAGACTGCCAGGGCCGATATGACAGCCGCTGCAAATAAGCGAGTGGCCGCGCAGATTCGTCTGCGGTTCAATAATCACATCGGGTTCTACCGTGACGGTGGCATCAATCGTAATGCTGTCGGCATTGATCAAGGTGACGCCAGAGAGCAGCAGGTCGTCCTTAATCCGCTTTTGCATCAGCGCTTCGGCTTCGGCGAGCTGTTTGCGGTTATTGATACCGCCGATTTCGGCAGCGGGGACGTCCATGGCCATCACCGGAGAGAGATCTTTGATGACATCGGTGAGGTAGTACTCTTTTTGGTCGTTTTCGGCTTTGAGATGGGGCAGGATGGTCATTAAGGCCGACCACTGAAAGCAATAAATGCCCGCATTGATCCGCTGAATCTCTTGTTGAGCGGCTGTGCAGTCGCGATGTTCGACAATCTCTTTAACGATCAAATTGTCGCCGCAAACGACTCTCCCGTAGCCGGTCGGGTCGATCATTTTCGCGGTCAGAATGGTGGCGGCGTTGCCGTTTTCCTGGTGCGTTTTTAACATGCGCTCAAGCGTCTCTGGCTGGAGCAAAGGCACATCGCCATTGAGCACTAGCAAGTTGCCGGTAAAGCCTTCCAGCGCTGGAATGACCTGCTGTACGGCGTGCCCGGTACCAAGCTGCTCGGTTTGCTCGACAAATTCCAAATCAGGGACGGCAGAGAGGGCTGATTTTACCTGTTCGGCTTCGTAGCCGACGATGACAATTTTGCGAGTAGGGTGAATTTGGGATGTGCTGGCCAGGACATTTTCCACCATCGTCAGGCCGCTGAGCCGGTGGAGCACTTTAGGTAGCTTGGATCTCATGCGGGTGCCTTTGCCCGCTGCTAGAATTGCGATCGCCAGTGAATCGGCCATACATCTCCCTCAAAAATTTGTGCTCTGGTACCGAAATGTCCCTATGTGCTAGGCAGGCACCATCGCAATACACTCAATTTCGACCAGCACATCTTTGGGTAGTCGGGCGACTTCTACGCAGGCTCGCGCTGGGGCATTTTCATCGCCGAAGTGCTGGGCATAGACCTCATTCATCGCCGCAAAATCGTTCATGTCCTTTAAAAAAACCGATGTTTTTACAACTTGAGAAAGGTCAGAACCTGCCGCTTTGACGATTGCCGTGAGGTTTTGGAGCGATCGCTCCGTTTGCTCAGCTACCGTTGTCCCTACCAGTTTGCCTGTTGCGGCATCCAAAGGAATTTGACCGGCAACAAACAGCAGTGCTCCCGAGGCGACAACGCCCTGGTTGTAGGGGCCAACAGGCGCAGGGGCGTGGTCGGTCTGAATAATTTTACGCACGGGTTCTATCACAACATTCTCAGGTGGGTCGAGGCTTATTCTAAGGGGTGGGCTCTGCGATCGCAATGCTCTAGAAAGTGTTTTCGAGTGCTTTGGGCTCCTTCAGCCGGGGCCGATGACCGTAGTGACGATAGCGCCAGTAATCCTGCAAAATTTGGCCGTGGTCGAAGCAAAGCGCGGTCGGGACTTCCCAGGGATTGAAAAGCGTCAGACTCTTAGCGTCGTCCTGAGCGATTGGCAGACCGGTAGAGGTGGCAATGAACACAATGCTGAGCGTGTGCTGACGGTTATCTCGCTGCGGGTCGGAGTACACCTGAAATTGCTCAATCAGCGTCACCGATAAATTAGTTTCTTCTTTAGCCTCTCGCCGGGCCGCCGTCTCTACCGACTCTCCATAGTCAACGAAGCCGCCGGGTAAGGCCCAGCCAAAAGGCTCGTTCAAGCGTTCGATCAGCACAATGGGTCGATGGGGATGATCGATCATCTCGATGATCAAGTCAACCGTTGGGGCAGGATTTTTATAAGTCATAGCCGTGTTCATATCTGCCAGGTCATGACATTCTCCCATTCTTCTTTCAAAAAGCAGAGTCAAGCCCTCATCTGCCCGTGATAAAGTCTGAGCAGCCAAAACAAAAGCGTCACGAAGTAGATATGTCTTTTCCCAGAGCCAGCGGTATTTTGCTACATCCTACATCGCTTCCGGGCCGTTTTGGCATCGGCGATTTGGGCACACAGGCCTACCGATTTGTTGACTTTTTGCTCGAAAGTCAGCAAGCCCTGTGGCAAATTTTACCGCTCGGCCCGACCGGTCACGGGAATTCACCCTACATGGCCTATTCGGCGATGGCAGGCAACCCGCTGCTGATTAGCCTGGAGATTTTGCAAGGGCAGGGGCTGCTCTCAGAAGACGACCTGACCCTGAGCCACAGCTTTCCTGACGACGCGGTAGATTACCTAGCGGTGTACGACTTTAAGCTGAGCCGACTGCGACTAGCGGCTGGACGCTTTAAAGACACAGCTGACGAAGGCACCCGCCGGGCCTTTGACGAATTTCGACAAAACTGCCGTGACTGGTTAGAAGATTACGGTCTGTTTATGGCCTTGAAAAATACCAACGGCGGTGTGCCCTGGTCGCAGTGGGACAAGGCGATCGCCAAGCGCGACTCCTTTGCTCTCAATCAGGCCCGAGTAGATTTGGCCGGTGAGGTTTTTTTCCACGAGTACATGCAGTTTGAATTTTACCGGCAGTGGTCGGGGCTGAAGGGCTATGCCAATGAGCGCGGCATCAAAATTGTGGGCGATATGCCGATTTATGTCGCTCACGACAGCGCCGACGTATGGGCCAACCCCGACCGGTTTATGCTCGATCCAGAGACGCTCAATCCGTCTCAGATGGCCGGCGTTCCGCCAGATTACTTTAGTGAGACCGGCCAGCTCTGGGGCAACCCGACCTACAACTGGGAAAAGGTTCAAGCGGACGGGTTTAGCTGGTGGCTACAGCGGATTCGAGCCCTGCTAGCGCAGGTGGATATTATCCGGATCGACCACTTTCGGGCCTTTGAAGCTTTCTGGGCAGTCCCGGCGGGTCACGATACGGCGATTCACGGCGAATGGATTGAAGCGCCGGGAAATGCTTTCTTCGAAACGGTCGAGGCGAAGCTGGGTCAGCTTCCTTTTCTGGCTGAAGACCTGGGCCTGATTGATGAAAAGGTAGAGGCTTTGCGCGATCGCTTCGACTTCCCAGGGATGAAAATTTTGCAGTTTGCCTTTGGCGGCGATCATAAGAATCCCTACCTGCCTTTTAACGTAGGCCGCAACTTTGTCATTTACACCGGCACTCATGACAACGACACCACCGTAGGCTGGTTCAACCAAGCTTCAGACTACGAAAAACAGCGGCTTGCCGCCTACGTGGGCGCATTCAATCCAGATACTGTTCACTGGGCGATGATTCGGCTGGCGATGGGGTCAGTTGCCAATCAGGCCATAACACCCTTTCAAGACCTGCTGGGTTTGGGCAGTGAGTCGCGGATGAATACGCCGGGCATCGGTGACGGCAACTGGGCCTGGCGCTATTCAGAAGGAATGCTCAGTCCGACCATATGCGAGCAGCTCAAGCACCTGACCGAGCTGTATGGGCGATCGCGCGACCAGCAGTATGACGATTAACCCGTTAAAAACGAGCCGATCAAGGCCCTGTTTCCTTTAACCGAACCTGAAAACCGAACCTCCGAGCGGGCTCAGCTTTGCTACGCTGATCTTTAAGCTGCTTTAGCTTTAAAGTATAGACCTGACTTGGGAGAGAGGCTAACATATGGCTGCCACTGACTTCAAAGATTATTACGCCATTTTGGGGGTTAGTAAAACGGCCAGCGCCGACGAGATTAAGCGCTCCTTTCGGAAGCTAGCGCGTAAGTATCACCCTGACGTTAACCCTGATAACAAAGCGGCGGAAGCTCAGTTCAAGGAAGTCAGCGAAGCCTACGAAGTCCTTTATGATCAAGACAAGCGCCGTAAGTACGACCAGTTTGGCCAATACTGGCAGCAGGCTGACAGGGCGGGCGCGGGTCGGGGCGCACCGGGAGCGGCGGCTGGCGGCTTTGACTTTGGCAATTACGGCAGCTTTGATGAATTTATCAATGAGCTGCTGGGCCGGTTCAATACTGGGGGGGGCAGTGGCTTCGGCGGCGACCGCACCCAGGCTTACAGCTATCAGCAGCGCCCTAGCGGCTTTGGCACCAGTGGCTTCGGCTTCGACCCGCGCACAGCAGCCCGTGCGACCGCTGGAACTACGGCTGGTCGCAGTGCTTTTGACCATGAAGCGACGCTCAAGCTCAGCCTGTCTGAGGCCTTTCACGGTACGCAAAAGCGCTTTACTATCGGGACTGAATCGGTCACAGTTCGCATTCCTGCGGGCGTCAAGTCGGGCAGCAAAATTCGGCTGAAGGGCAAGGGGGCGCTCAATCCTCAGAGCCAACAGCGCGGGGATGTGTACCTTACCGTCGAGCTGTTACCTCACAACTTTTTTGAATTTGAAGGGGACAACTTAGTCTGCGAAGTACCCATCACGCCGGACGAAGCTGTCCTCGGCGCGAAAATATCTGTGCCGACGCCGGACAGCAAGGTGACTGTCAACATCCCAGCGGGCATAAAGTCCGGTCAGTCGCTGCGATTGCGTGGCAAAGGTTGGCCTCAAAAGGACGGGACAGCGCGAAGCGATCAGCTCGTAAAGGTGGTGATCACACCGCCCAAAGATCTCAGCGAATCGGAAAAAGCGCTTTACGAGAAAATCCGCGATAGCCGGTCGAGCGATCCAAGAGTGGCGATCGCCAACATCAGTCTATAAAAGCAGATAGTCCTGGTTTTCAACCGATCCCCAAGCAGAATTCCTATATCTTGGGGCAGACGGAGAATCTTACGCTCTGCCTATATTACTTATAGCTGTAGGGTATCCAGAAAGAGGCAAATATAATGTTAGCTCGTGTATTTCTTACGCTCCGAACCGTCACTCGGCGTTTAGTGCTACTGCTGATCAGCGCAGCCTTGATTGTAGGGTTTGCACAAACGTCCGTTCAGGCAGCGCCTGAAGCTGACCCTGTACAGACGATGTCACCAGAAGAATTAGAGCAAAAGCGGGCAGAGCGCCGTGAGTTTCAAAGCGAAGCTTCAAAGGCATCTGTTGACGAAGAAAAAGCAGACTCTGTGGGTGAAGTATTCGCCGACAAGCTGAATTTAGAAGAGATTGTCAAAGACAATGTGCTGACTAAAGATACTGATCAGGTAATGAACCCAGGGCCTGCTAGCAGGTAAATTCTGCGCGGCTAAGCGATAAAAGCTTTCTGTTGCCAGGTCGCTTTTAAAGTGTCCAGGAAAGCAAAAACCGGGGGCGTCTGTAGCGCATCGGCTAGTGTAATCACCCCAATCACTCGCTGTAAGGGCTCAGGCAGGGGGCGAACGACCACATCTGAGGGAATAGGGGCGGCAGCCATCTTAGCGATGATTGTCGCACCGAGTCCCCGGCGAACCATACTCACTACTGTAGAATCTTCTTTGACTTCATAAGCAGGCGTAATTGATTGGCCATAGCTTAGTAAGTACTGGTCGACGTTGTAGCGACAGCCATCCTCCGGCAGCGGCAATATTAGCGGTAGCGCAGTCAGCTCCTCCCAACTCAGCGGGCCTTCACTCTCAGGGGCTTTGCCAGGTGGCAGCAAGGCCACATAGTCATCTCGAAACAGCTCCCAAGCGTCAAAGGCGTCGCTCACTGGCAAGTAAGTAAAGCCGATATCAGCTTCACCCCGACGCAGAATTTCT
>JBBQAC010000220.1:0-7786 GCA_038315915.1 Phormidesmidales cyanobacterium | reverse complement strand
CGGGCAGGGCTGGCAGCTTAGGGGTAATGGCAACCAAATGGTGCTCTTTAGAAGACGATTCAGATTCTGTAGCTTGTTTTGATGTGGCTGATGAAGAATCTTTTTCGAGCTTTTCCTGAGGTATTTTTAGCGGGTGATCCTTATCGCCAGCGTCTCCATCGTCGGCATCCTTTACTTCCCGGTAGCGCAGAGATTTGATAAATAGCTGCAAGGCAACTATGCTTACCCCCTCTGAGATGTTTGCTAGCCGGTCGAAGTAGTCGCGCTTTGGGCTAGAATCTTCGTCTTCTGTTTCTTTGGGCAGAATTTCGTCTTTGACTGCGCGCAGAGAAGACTGTACCGTGGCGCTGACTTCCTGAGTGATTTCAGAGAGGGCTTCAACGGGCTTATCTGTCGAGATATCGAGATCCTTAAGACTATCTGGATGCTGAAACCGCTTGTGGAGGGAGGCATCGTTGAAGCGGACTTTAAACTGTTCGACGATGGGCTCTAGCCAGCCCTGAAGCGCTTCGCCAGATAGACCCGGCAGGAAAACGGTATTGCCGCAGTAAGCGTGGAACTTGAGCGTAGACTTAAGATATTCCCAGCCCACCCGACCGCTGCCAATGACCCAAAACTGAGTGCGATCGCCCAGCAGCGAATCTCGTAAATAGTCGACCCCGTCTAAGCCTTCAGCGCTCCGTAAGAAGCACCAGCTCAGATTGGGAATCACGGCCAGATTTTGAGGGATCAGCTCATCTGCGCCCGAAGATTGGTTGCCCTCGTCTCGGCTTAGCTTTTGCTCAATTTGCGATTGAATGTTTTGCATTTCAGACGGACGTTCTGTCCAATCTAAAATGTTAATAGGCCGCAGATCTTGATCTTGAATGTTGAGCTGATTCAGGCTGTTAGTAAGGATGCGAGAGATGGCGGAAACCGAATGCCCCAAGACCACCATCGAGTTGTTTGCAACACTGGGCCGCTCTTGCCATTGGGCGATCGCCTCATTCAAAGCGTCTAAAACCGCTTCTTTCTCACTAGGATGAATGGCCAGCTTATCTGTCGCGGCAACTAACCCATGGACAATATCATCGGGCAGCTCAGAGAGCGAGTCTTCGGAAGCTGACTGAACCTGAGGATCTTTCGCGAACCAGGCTACTCGGAAGTAGCGCTGCTCAAGCAACCGTTTTCTAAAGTGTGAAAGGCGATTGGCCATGGCGGGGGCTAAAGTCTAGGCGGCAAAAGCAGCGCATTGGAAGACTGTGGCTAGTCTAGCTCAAGGCGTGCCTCTCCAATAACTGTCTTTAGATAGCCCCTCACGTGGCTGGCATCGGATTTTGGTACTACAGGCCAACATTTTTTGCTCGCACAACCTGCCTATCCAAAAGTGACAACTGCCTGCTGAGTGGCTAGCTGAGCAGGCTGACCAGGAGACTCTTGCAGTAGCTGAGTGAACCGCTCTGTCGCTAAAGGCGGGCTGAAGTAGTAGCCCTGAATTTCGTAGCAGTCGTAGGCTTTGATCAAGTTGAGCTGTTCTTCTGTCTCGACCCCTTCTGCGATCAGCCCTAACCTCAGTCCTTTAGCCAGTGCCACAATCGCTGTGACGACCTCTGCCGCATCGCTGCTATGCACCATATCTTTAACGAAAGACCGATCAATTTTCAAGATGTCAAAGGGAAACTTCCTCAGATAGCTGAGGGAAGAATAGCCGGTACCAAAATCATCGAGCGCCAGGGTAATACCGCCCTTGTGAAAGGCTTCTAGCACTGATAGCGTGTGGTCAATATTACCTATTAGCAAACTTTCGGTCACCTCTAGCTCTAAAAACCGAGGTGCGAGCGCTGTCTCTTGCAAAATGAGCTGAACGAGGTCGACTAGAGCCGTTTCCTCAATTTGACGAACTGAAAGGTTAACTGCTACCGGAAAGGGCTTCAGACCAGCGCGCTGCCAGGACTTATTTTGCTGGCAGGCCGTTCGCAAAATCCATTCTCCAATCGGTATGATCAGCCCAGTTTCTTCGGCAATGGGAATAAAGTCTGCGGGCGACACCATTCCCAGTTCCGGATGCTGCCAGCGAACCAGACATTCTGCGCCGACGATTTCGCCGCTGCGCCAGTCTATCCGGGGCTGGTAATAGAGCAGCAACTGATCTTTGTCGAGGGCATTTCTCAGCTCGCTGGCCAGCTTTGCTCGTCTTTGCAGCGCGGCGGTAATTTCGGATGAGTAAAATTGGTAGCTATTGCTTTTGCGCTTTGCTTGCTGAAGGGCAGTGTAGGCACTGGCGATGATCTGATTGGCATTGTCGCCATCCACTGGATAGAGGGAGATTCCGATACTGGCGGTTATGTGCAAATCAGCAGAAATATGGCTGTAGGGTTGGCTGACCCGGCTAAGAATCTCCTGAGCGGTTGAATAGCTGGGAATGTCTGCCGCTGCATTTCTCTGAAAAATGGCAAATTCGTCGTTTCCCAAGCGGGCCAGGAAGGTGAAATTGTTGACGTAGGAACTGAGGCTTTGGGCGATCGCCCGCAAAACCTGGTCGCCGACATCATTACCCTCAGACGTATTCAGATTCTGAAAACCATCAATGTCAATGACAAAAACGGTGATTAGCTGAGCCTTGGCCGCTGAGATCTCTTTTTTTAGGTGAGACTTGAAAAGCTTACGATTGGGCAGGCCGGTCAAGTTGTCGTAGTCTTCGATGTAGTGAATAAAGCTATCGAGCTTTTGGATAGTGTGTGTCGTGTTGGCCATCAATATACCGGCATCGTCCGTATACTGAGTCGGTAAATTAGGTATTTGCCGTCTATTTCGGTAAGCTTCTAGCGCCTGTGCTGTGAGCCCAATTGGAGAGAGCAGCTTGTGCAGCGCCAAGAGAGTGGCTCCTGTCCCTATCAGGGTGGCGAGCAGGGCAATTGCCAGGATGCTGAGCTTAGCATCAGAGGCAACTGCTGTAGAGCTAATGAAATAAAAGAGCAGCGTTAGCAAAGGAATATGCGTTCCTGCAAAAGCAACAATCATTAGCTTGCTTTTGTAGCTTTTAAGATAGCCAAAGCGAGAGAGAAATATGTAAAAATTCACGGTTTTCCTCAAGATTTTACGGAGGCTCCCCTGGCAGCAGGCTGACCTTGGCAAGAGTCAACCTTATATTTGCTATGCCAGAAACCTTATATTTGCTGCACCAGAAATAGATCCCACGATGCTATCACCATGACGCTGTACGTTCATCCGTAGTTTTTCCCGAGAAATTTCCCTGAGAAGTTCGAGGCAGGATTGGTCTCTTATCCCTTTTTGATATCGCCTTTTTTTTGTTTGACTACCGCAATATTCTTTCGATGATATCGGCGGCTACAGGAACACCGCCAGCGCTTTGAATAGCGGCTTTGATTTTGGCGGCATTCTCTCGATAGGCTTTTTCCTTCAGGACTTCGACAATGGCCGCTCGCAGCTTGGGCGCGGTCAGTTTTTTGAGCGGAATTACTTTGCCTGAGCCGGTTCTGGCCATTCGCGCGGCAATACCGGGCTGTTCGTTAGTAATAGGAATGGCAATGAGCGGAACGCCATCGCTCAGTGCGCCGATCACGGTGTTCATGCCTGCATGGGTAATGACCAGTGCAGATCGGCTGATGAGCTGTTGGTGAGGGGCATAGGCAACCACAATGGGCGCACCAGGCAGGTCGATTTCACCGACGTCTTGACTGGGATTGCCCAGGGAAATGACGAGCTGCACGTTGAGGTCTGAGCAGGCTGCTGCAATGGTTTGAAAGATTGTCCAGTTACGGTTTTGAAGGGTGCCCAAAGAGGCATATACCAGGGGTTGGCCAGTTAGCTGCTCGAAGGGAAACGACAGATTATCGAAGGTGATAGGCTCTGACCCTTGCGGATTTGAAAGGGGGCCGACGTAGTGAAAGCACTGAGACAGGCGCTGACGCGGAAAGTCGAAAGCGGCGGGAATCTGGCAGATTTGTGCGAGCTGAGAGTAGGCTGCTTCACGATCTGAATAGGGCGGTAGTTTCCATTGCTGCCGCTGCCGGGTGATCATCTGCCAGATGGGTCTGGTGAGGTATTCTAGTAGCGCATTGCCAGCCCGGTTGCGCAGGTTTGCCCACGGTGTGTTTTGATAGGGCCAGTTGGTAAAATAGGGGGGCACGCTGGGTTCTCGGTTGATCAGCAGCGCGTTGCAAACGGTGACGAACGGAATTTTTAACTGATCGGCGATCGCGCCGACAGCGAGGGAAGTTTGGTCGACAATGAGCGCATCGATACCGGCAGAGCGAACCGCTTCTGGAGCGTTGTTCAACAGCATTTCGGTTTCTTTTTTAAAGAAGTCAATGGAAAATTTTAGCCCTGCTAACCCGTCCATTTTCCCCAATTTCTGGTAGATGGCTTCAAGGCTACCCGGCGGAAATTCGCGGGCTCCTATTTCACTAAAGGCGATGCCAGCGCTAGTGACTTTGGCGCGGATGTCTGGAACTCCAAACAGGGTGACTGAATGCCCCCGGCGCAGTAACTCACGGCCTAAATTGCACATGGGGTTGAGGTGGCCGAGTGCGCCCGGACAAAAAATACCAAAGTGGGTCATGAGAGGGCACCAGAGGTCGGATATGCTCTCAGGGTACAGGGACAGCCTACTCATGGATATTTTTAGCCAGAGAAACGTAATATCGCGTGGATACTTTGGATGGAGCACTGATTTGGAGCACTGATGCGATCGCTGACCTGCCCAGTTGCTACGCTAGATTCGGCTAGATTTTGTTGACTGGCTGTCTCTAAAACCTGTTTGGGCAAAAGCCATGCGCCGTCCGTTGATACTGCTTACTGCGATCGCCCTCCTGGTTTGCCTGGTCATTCTGCTGAGTACCGTCAGCTCGCTCAGTCAACTGTACGGCGGGCTAGCGGCGGTGTCGCCTTTGCTAGCGCAGGCTGTAGTGACATTGGTAATCCTGGCTTTGATCGGGGCGCTGGGGGTACTGGCTTACTATGGCTGGTTGTTTTTACGACCCAAACGCAAGCGCCTCATCACCTTGCCCGACTCACCCGATAAAGTCGCTGCGCTCAGTTTGCAAGCCGCCCAGCAGCAGGTGAGCCAAATTGAAGATGAGATCGCGCAGCAGGCATTAGCCGCCCGCTCTCAAATGCTGGCGCAGCGCTTAGAAGAACAAACTTTTCAGATCGTGGTGTTCGGCCTGGGGTCGGCGGGGAAGACGGCGCTGGTGAACGCGCTGCTGGGGGAAATGGCCGCACCGATGGCGGCGACGCTGGGGACGACTCAGGCTGCGCAGACTTATCGAATTGCGGTGTCGGGGCGGGCGGCTAGCGAACAGGAAATTTTGATCACAGATACGCCGGGACTGTTAGAGGCCGGAGAGTTTGGGGCGGGGCGGGCGCAGCAGGCCAAAGCTCTCGCCGCCGCCGCCGATCTGTTGTTGTTTGTCGTCGATAACGATCTGCACCGGGCAGAGTACGAGCCACTGGCGATGCTGGTGGGGATGGGGAAGCGATTGCTGCTGGTCTTTAATAAGGGCGATCGCTACTTGCCTGCTGAGAGAGAACAAATTTTGCAGCGGCTGCGCGAGCGAGCGCGGGGACTGATTGCGCCAGAAGATGTGGTGGCAGTGGCGGCGAACCCCGCGCCTGTGGGCCTGTCAGACGGCACGGTGATCCGGCCAGATCCTGATATTGCCGGTTTAATTGAGCGGATGACGATCATTTTGCGGCGAGAAGGAGCCGACCTGATTGCCAACAACCTGCTGCTACAGTCTCAGCAAATTAGTGAAGATGTCCAGGCGTTGCTCACGGCTCAGCGGCAGCAGCAGGCCGATGCCATCGTTGAGCGCTATCAGTGGATTGGGGCCGGAGTGCTGGCCGTGACACCGCTGCCAGTGATCGATATGCTGGCAACCGCAGCCGTCAACACGCAGATGGTGGTGGAGTTGGGCCGGGTTTACGGCGTAGAAGTGAGTATTCAAGAAGCCAAAGCCCTGGCCGTATCGCTGGCGAAAACGCTGAGCGCTCTGAGCTTGGCTAAAGGCGCGATGAAAATGCTGGCAGTGGGGTTGCAGGCCAATGTCGCGACAGCGGTAGCCAGTAAGTTACTGCAAGGGGTGAGCGCGGCCTACCTGACGCGAATTGCGGGCAAGAGCTTTATCACCTATTTTCAGGCGAATCAGGACTGGGGCGATGGCGGCATTCAAACGGTGGTGGAGCAGCAGTATCAGCTCAATCGGCGCGATGAATTTGTCAAACAGTTTTTGCGCAGCGCGGTTGAGAAGTTGACCTGACTCAGGTTTAGATCGTCCCCTGCTACATAGAAAAATAAAGTGCGAACCTGCGTCCCGCTAAACTAAAGTCACCGTTTCACCTCGCTGCTATGAAACATGTTGCGATCGCGGGTGCTGGCCCAGCCGGGGTAGCTACTGCTCTCCTACTCGCCCAAAGGGGAATAAAAGTCACTTTGCTAGAGCAGGAAACCGCCTTCGAGCGACTGTTTCGCGGCGAAGGACTGATGCCTTCCGGCCTCGCTGCGCTATATCAAATGGGGCTCAAGGAAACTTTTCGGCGCATTCCCTCTCGTCAGCTCGATGCCTGGGATTTCTATGTGGGCGGCAAGCGGCGAATGCGAGTGGTAGAACCTGAAAAAGCAGGACTGGCAACGCACATTATCAACCAGGGCGAGCTACTGCTAGCGATGGTGCAGCAGGCCAAACAACAGCCTCACTTTGGCTTTTATCCCGGCTGGCAGGTGAGCGAACTGCTGCGCGATGACGCTTCTCAAGCGGTGACTGGCGTACGGGCTACCCATCAGGATCAGAGCTGGGATTTTGCCGTCGATGCGGTGATCGCCTGCGATGGTCGCTACTCTCGCTTGCGCAAGCTAGCCGGACTGACGATGACACGATCACCGGCCCAGTTCGACGTGCTCTGGTTCAAGCTACCCGCCCCCGACTCGCTCGCCGAAGAAACTCCCTTTGTCGCCTGCTTGCAACCCGAGCGGCAGTTCGCGTTTTACCCTTCTTGGGACGGTCGGCTGCAAATTGGCTGGATTATTGAAAAAGACTCAGGGCAGGGCGGACTGGCTCAGTATAAAGACCGCGACTGGATAGAAGAATTTGCTCAGGCGCTCCCCCCCAATCTGGCCGCTCACTTTCGTCAGCACAAAACAGATCTGGAAGGCCCGATTTACTTAGATGTGCAGGTGGGCTGCTGCCCGCAGTGGAGCATTCCGGGGCTGCTGCTAATTGGCGATGCGGCTCATCCGATGGCTCCTAACCGCGCCCAGGGTATCAATATGGCTCTGCGCGATGCCATTGTCGTGGCCAATCATTTTGCTGAGCTGACCGAGGATGGGCCGGTGCCCGTCGAAACCCTTCAGTCGATTCAGGCCGAGCGACAGCCCGAGGTAAAGGCGGTGCAAAAAATGCAGCTTGCCGAATGGCGCAAGGTCGATTATATCTCGCGGCCCGGACTGCCTTATGGGGCGTTCAAGGCGATCGCCACTACCTTTGGCCGCTTCCAGTTCGCTCAAAATATTTGGCTACACGAGCAAAAAGGACTGCGCGAAGGCGTATTGCCGGTACAGCTCCATCCAATGGCATAAACTAGACTGATTAGTTTAGATGGTACGATTTCGCAGAGTGTCTTCTTATCAGTGAAAGCGCGAGTCAAGCTAGGGCGTGTCATCAATTAGAGCGATGAAATAGTTGCGTCACGTTTTTATGATGAAGACTCGCAACTTTTGGAGGACTTCTTTAACATGGCACGCCGATACGCCCTACGCGATGACCAGTGGGAACGAATAGAACACATG
>JBBQAC010000330.1:0-4006 GCA_038315915.1 Phormidesmidales cyanobacterium | reverse complement strand
TAAACGGGCCTGACGGGATTCGAACCCGCAACTTCCGCCGTGACAGGGCGGTGCTCTAACCAATTGAACTACAGGCCCTCGCTGTCGGGAAACTTAACTCCCTCACAAGGCGATCTCCATTGTGCGGAGTAGAGGGCGCTTTGTCAAACAGATTTTGGATGAATGCTGAGGGAATAGATCTGCTGCTTATTTGGAGCGATCGCCATCTAAAGAGCACTGGTCATAGCTAGTTATCCATATCTATTCTCTACTATCTATAGGATATCTTAGATCTATCGGCGATAAGATTCGCTATAGAAAGCAGTCCTTTGACCCAGAGCCTAGGCAAAGAAAGCAGTCTATGCAGTCCTGCACAGCTATGGTTCAGCGTCACAAAGCTTGTTTATTGAAATCTATTCCTGTGAATTTATTTATTTCTATTGATAGCAAATCTCATTAACTGTAAGATAAATGCCATCCTCAATCACCGTAGAAGTATGGCTGGAAAATTGAAAGCAGCAGAATTATTTTTGTCGATAGGCTTGGCAGCTTCCTTATTCACTGCCTGCACCGCACCCGGCGGCGAAGGAACGACAACTGTAGAAAAGATGGAAAGCAGTAGTGAAGGCGGCGAAGGGGGCGAGGGTGGCGAAGGTGCAGCCGCCAATGAGAGTTTGAAATGGGCCAACACCTTTGACAATGACGCCGTCATTTCTGAATTCACCGATAAAGTGGTCGTGCCCAAGTACGAGCAGTACGCTCGCTACACAGCAGACCTGGCTCAGGCGTTAGACACCTTTGCCGCTAGTCCTAACGAGGCGACCCTGAAGGCCGCTCGCGATGCCTGGACGACAGCGCGAATCTCGTGGGAGCAAACGGAAACTTTTGCGTTTGGCCCTGCCGGGTCGCTGGGTTTCGATGGGGCGATGGATTCCTGGCCGGTGAACCAAACCGACATTGATCAAATACTGGCAGATGGCGAGCCGATTACCGCAGAGAGCGTTGCCCAACTGCAAGATACTGATCGCGGTATGCACTCGATTGAATACATTTTGTTCGGTACGGATGCCAGCAAATCGTTGAGCGCGTTTACAGAACGCGAAAGGCAGTATCTGCAAGCGTTGGGCAAAGATCTCAATACGTCTGCCGATGCACTATTGGCTAGCTGGGCAGAAGGCATTGAAGGTCAGCCTGCTTACGAGACTGTTTTTGCCAGTGCGGGGAGTGCTGACAACAGCGTTTACCCGACGACGACTGCCGCCGCCCAAGAGCTGGTCTCGGGTATCATCGACAGTCTGACTGAAGTCGGGGAAGAAAAGCTAGAGGCTCCTTTCAAAGCGCAGGATACTGAAGGCTTAGAGAGTCGCTTCAGCGCCCAGACTATGAACGACTTGAAGAGTAATTTGCAGAGCGCCCAGAACGGATATTTGGGTGAGTTTCTAGAAGAAAATCTGAGAGCGGATCAAAGCATTAGTACCTATGTGGCAGAGCAAGATCCGGCACTAGATGAAAAAGTGAAGGAACAGTTTGCTGCTGCTAAGGCCGCACTGGTCGGGGTGCCTACGCCTCTGGAAAAATCGCTGACGGATGAGGCAGCCGCCGATCAAATTGAGCAGGCGATCGCCGCCATTCTCAAGGTCAAAAGCACCATCGAAAACGAAGTCGTCCCCCTAATCTAAAGCTGATATGAATTCCTTTTCCCCGCATCTGCCTAAGCACTGGCTGACGTATGGACTGTTGTTTTTAGTGGCGATCGCGATCGCCGTCCTTTTCTCCATTGCGATCAAAAGCAACAATCCCCAAAGCCCAGCTAACTATCAGGCGGGCGGCGCAACCACCTTCCACAACCGATCATCTCATTCCTTCGGTCAGCCTGCGCCCGGTTTGAATGCCCGAGAGATGGATTTACACACTATTGGTGACGCTGCTTTCGATGCGGTGTTTGTCACCGCGCCTGCGCCGGTTCAGCCCGGACTGGGGCCTTTGTTCAACAACAACTCGTGCGCGGGTTGCCACATCAAAAATGGACGCGGAATGCCACAGCTCGGTCAGGCTCTGCTGCGAACGAGCTTACCGGCTTCTACCGAACTGCCGGTGGCAAAAACCGAAGGGGTAGTGCCCGATCCGGTGATCGGGACGCAGTTGCAGGACAGGGCGGTGTATGGCGTACAGCCTGAAGCGAAAGTTGCTTTGGAATGGGTGGAGCGCAGCGGTGAGTATGCCGATGGGGAGAAGTATGGGTTGCGATCGCCCCAAATTCTCCTTTCTGCTATCGACAACAACAGTCCCATTAGCGACAACATACTAACCTCGCTGAGAATTCCCCCGCCCATTTTCGGCGTTGGTTTACTCGAAGCGATCCCTGAAAAAACGCTGCAAGATCTCTCCGATCCAGAGGATCGAAACAAAGATGGCATCTCTGGCCGAACCAACAAAGTATGGAACTTCGAGAAGCAGCGAATGGACGTAGGGCGTTTCGGCCTCAAAGCCAATTCGGCTAACCTACTCTCACAAACAGCCACGGCCTACGCCCACGACATGGGCATTGCCAACCCGCTGCTGCCCAACGACGACGGCACGACCGAAATTGACGCGGATACCGTAAAAGCTTCCGCCTTTTACACACAAACCTTAGCCGTCCCAGCGCGAACCCAGGTAGATGACCCCACCGTGCAAAAAGGCGAAAGGCTCTTTGCCGATGCCAACTGCGCGGCCTGCCATTTGACCTCGCTTAAGACCGGCGCAGCGACCGTGAAGGCTTTGGCGCATCAGACCATTCAGCCCTATACCGACTTGCTGCTTCACGACATGGGTGAAGCCCTAGCAGATAATCGACCGGATTTTGAGGCGACAGGACAAGAATGGCGTACCACGCCGCTCTGGGGCCTGGGACTGACACAGACGGTATTGCCGTATTCTGGCTATTTACACGATGGCCGGGCGCGCACGGTTGAGGAAGCGATTCTCTGGCATGGGGGCGAAGCTGAGGAGGCAAAACAGGCGTTTATGGGGCTTGGGAAGACGGGAAGGCAGGCAATGCTGAAGTTTCTGAATTCGCTGTAGTAGGCTCTTTAAGCTTCTGTGTCTGCGGGCGTTTCCTCTGATGCTTTTAACTGGTGGAGGGCGGTGGAGAGATCGTCTAAGGTTGTGAGGCTGAGAAAGCGATCGCCCAGCGCTTCAAGCTGCCTTTCTGTGAGCGCTCGAATTTGCTTTTGCAGATCTGACGGTAGCGCCCCTAGAGTGACTGTCAGCATTCGCAGCAGCATCCGCGACTCGCCTTCCTGTCGGCCTTGTTCGAGACCTCTCTCCATCCAGCTAGTCACAATTTCCATGGCTTCCTCCTTATCTTCCTCAGGTGCTATCTGCGCTATCTCAATATTAAACGTTGATTCTTCTTCAGGCGTCAGCCGCAGATAAGTATCTACGAATCCGGAAATTAGCTGCATTCGAGCTGAGTCAAGCTTCAGGGTTACCAGCAATCGCAAGCACTCTGCCTTGACCTTAGGTCGGTCAGTGGGCAAAATGCTCATTTTGGCCATCAGCGCCGAGGCGACAGGATTGGGCGTATCTAAAAAGTCCCGCCAGTTGAGTCGATTGAGCTGAATAACCCGGTAGTTGAAGCTCAAGACCGAGAAGTCTGGAAAGTCGACTCTGAACTCGTTGGGCGCAGCGACCTTTGGTTGGTCATAGGAAAAAACGACGATGGGGTAAACGGGGTAGTCGTATTTTTCAAAGAGCCGGGCAAAGTAGCGGAACATCCTTTTGCCGAATGCTGCTTTGGCAGATGCCTGGTTCTCAAGGTGAATGAGGAAAAACGAGGTCTCTTCTCGAAACCGAACTTGGGCAAGCAGATCGGTTTCGTATTTGTCGCCTGCGGTAACGTCGGTGAAGACTTCTTTATCCAGGAACGTGATTGATTCTGGTTCGATGTAGCTCACGACTTCAGGAAGGAACAGTTCCAGAAATTCGAGGAAGAAAGTTGAGAGCAGCTCTTTGAACAGGCGATCATGGTCGATCATAAGTCAGT
>JBBQAC010000025.1:0-26772 GCA_038315915.1 Phormidesmidales cyanobacterium | reverse complement strand
GATAGGACTTCGTCGAGCCGCTGGGTAAGCTGCTGTATATCGTGCTGAATGCCTTCGAGACAGCTCGTTTTGTCAGCTTCTGTCCAGCCGTTGCGATAGCGGGTAAGCGCACTCACGGCAACTTCGATATCGTTAAGGGGTGATCGGAACTCATGCGAAATGACCCGTAGAAACTGGCCTCTCAGGTCGCTGAGCGCTTGCGTGTGAGCAAGCGCCTTTTGCAGCTCAGCTTCCGCTTGTTTTCGCTGGGTAATATCGATCGCGGTGCCAATAGTAGCCAGCTTTCCATTAAACTCAATCACGCCAATGGCACAGTCTAGCCAACAGTCCTGACCCGTTTTAGTCAAGATCTTGATCTCCTGACGATGGGTAACTTCCTCTTGGGGCTCTACCCGCTGATAGCTAATCTCTCCTTGCGCCTGAATCAACGCCTGGATATTGGGACAAGCGAGGAGCTCCTCGCGGCAGTAGCCCGTGATCGCTTCTGCGGCCGGATTGACGTAGCAAAGCTGGTTACCCTGCCTGATAAAGATAATGGCATGGGTGGTCTCCGCTAGCGCTCTGAATTTTGCTTCGCTTTGTCGTAGAGATAGTTCGGCCTCAGTGTGTGTTAGACATAACACCTGAGGCGAATCATGCTGACAGCCTGAAGACATAAAACAACTCCTTGGGGGGGCGTAAAGTACCGGTCGCTGCTCAAATTATTTTCGTGAGGGAAAGACAGTTACATATACATAAAAAATCAGCTAAAACTTCTCAAAGCTAAAGGAATTTATAACTAAACCGGCTAGTTCAACGGCTAGTTTATTGGGCAGTTTAGATAGGCCAGGTAGATAGACATTCCTTGGAAAAGATACGCCATTGCCCAAGTTTTGGCGCGTTGTGTAGGTAACATATTTATAAAATCTCCATATTGTCTCTAGATTTGTTTAATCCAAAGAACTACAAGCCTTACGGATTGATTCGCTTAGTTTCTAGCTCATTGCACTCAAACTACCTATCAGGGCGCTGTCGAAAAGTTCTGTGCGCCCAATGTTCGCCGGAAACATCTTTGCCAAATAGGGCTCTTAGTATGCTGTGTATCGTTCGAGTAGCCACACTTTCAGCCAATGCTCAAGCACCAGACAAAGCTTCGTATGGAAAGATAATCCATGCTTGTCGAAAGATAAACTATTGCAGCTCGTTTGTCTTATCTATAGAATCAACTTAAATCGTTCGGTAGCGCTCTGTTGAGCTGTTAGACACTTTAAAAGAAGCCGATACAGTCATTTTTCCTTACTGCCAGGGCTTGCTAGCGTCGTTATGAGCTGATGTCCTTTAAAAGACATCAGCGAGCATCTGAATGCGAAAGTCTAAGGCTTTTCCTCAAGGGTTGAAAGATATGTAATGTCAAATCAAGAACAAAATCTGCTCCACTGTCAGCTTCAAAATATTCCCATCGCTATTATTGGTATCTCTGCGCTGTTTCCAAAAGCTCGGAACCTCAAAGAGTATTGGGACAACATTGTCAATAAGGTTGACTGTATTACGGATGTGCCGAAGTCTACCTGGGAACTCGAAGACTACTATGATGACAATCCTAACGCTGCCGACAAAACATATTCGCGTCGAGGCGGGTTTCTGCCTACAGTAGATTTTAATCCGCTCGAATTTGGCTTGCCGCCAGACAGCCTTGAGGCGATTGATTCCGCTCAACTGCTTTCGCTAATCGTGGCCAGAGATGCTTTAGAGGATGCTGGCTATGGCGACTCAAAAGCATCTGACAGGGCGAAGACCGGTGTTGTTTTAGGCGTGAGTGGACTTTGGAAAACCATTACGCCGCTAACAAGTCGGCTGCAATATCCGATTTGGCGGAAGGTTCTTAAAAACAGTGGACTCAATGACGACGATATTGAGAAAATTATCGAAAAAATTAAGCTAGCCTATGTGCCCTGGCAAGAAAACTCGTTTCCAGGCATGTTGACAAATGTTGTCGCGGGGCGCATCACCAATCGTTTTGACCTGGGCGGGACAAATTGTACGGTGGACGCGGCCTGCGCCAGCTCGTTGAGTGCTCTGAAAATGGCGATGGGTGAGCTGATTGAACGACGCTGTAATTTGATGATTACAGGCGGGGTAGATACCGACAATTCTATTTTGAACTACATGTGTTTTAGCAAAACGCCTGCTTTTTCAAAACGAGATCATCTCAGCCCTTTTGATGCCGACTCTGATGGCATGATGGTCGGTGAAGGGCTTGGCATGATGGTGCTAAAGCGCTTAGAGGATGCAGAGCGCGACGGCGATCGCATCTACGCCGTGATCAAGGGCGTCGGAACATCGAGCGATGGCCGCTACAAAAGTATTTACGCGCCTCGTCCGGAAGGGCAAATGCGATCGCTCCGCCGAGCTTATGTAGATGCGGGCTGCTCGCCATCGACCGTTGGGCTGATGGAAGCCCATGGTACCGGCACTCCGCGGGGAGATCACTGTGAGTTTACAGCGCTCAGAACCGTTTTTAGTGAAGATCTCTTTCAAGACCCCTACTCGCCAAAGCAGCCTAACAAAAAACAACATATTGCCTTGGGCAGTGTAAAGTCTCAAATTGGCCATACCAAAGCGGCGGCAGGGGCCGCTAGCTTGATCAAAGCAGCCCTAGCACTTCATCATAAAATTTTACCGCCGACGATTAATGTCTCCAAGCCCAATCCTCAATTTGAGATTGAGGACTCTCCCTTTTATATCAACACGGAGGTCAGACCCTGGCTGCACGAAGGCGATTCCCCCAGACGAGCAGGCGTCAGCTCTTTTGGCTTTGGCGGGACTAATTTTCATGTTGTTTTAGAAGAGTATGATCACTCGCACAGCCGCCCCTATCGACTGCACAATGTGCCTCAGGCGGTACTGATCTGGGAAAGAGATGCGATCGCTCTCAAAGATCGCTGTCAGCAGATCGTGAGCGAGCTCAAAACAGAGGCGGCTGAGACGGTTTACCACGATTTAGAGATCGCCTATAAAACCGCTCAAATTCCGCTCGAGCGTGCCCGATTAGGCATGGTCGTTAGCTCGCCCGAAGAACTCAAAACCCTTTTGGAAATTAGCATAGCGCTCCTAATTGAAGGCAGTCAAACAGAGAGTTGGACGCATCCCAAAGGGATTTATTACCGGCGGCGGGGGCTGAAGCTAAGTGGACGAGTGGTGGCTCTCTTTCCTGGCCAAGGTGCGCAATATCTCAATATGGGCCATCAGCTAGCGCTTAACTTTCCGCCCGTTTGTGACGCTTACAAACGAATGGACGATTTGTTTATTCGCGATCAGCAGCCTCCCCTTTCTCAAGTGGTGTTTCCAAAGCCGATATTGGGGCAAGCAACAGAAAACAATCTGGAGATGAGCGACGCCCTCCAGTCGACTCGTCATGCCCAGCCCACGATTGGGGCTTTGAGCGCTGGCATGTACAAAATTTTGCACAAAGCAGGACTACGGCCCGACTTTATGGCAGGGCATAGCTTTGGCGAAATTACGGCACTGTGGGCGGCTCAGGTTCTGAGCGATGACGACTACTTCGAGCTGATTAAAGCCAGAGGTGAAGCAATGGCCCATCAGCCCCATGTTTCGCCTTGTGAGATGGGGACGATGATTTCGGTGCAGGGAGACATCCGGGAGATTGAGCGGGCTTGCCGAAACCTGTCTCACGTCACCATTGCGAACTACAACGCGCCTGGTGAGGTGGTGCTCTCGGGCAGCAAGCCAGAACTCGCTGCCGTTCAACAAGTCTTCAACAATCTGGGCTACAGCATCACGCCGCTGCCCGTCTCGGCAGCCTTTCATTCGCCGTTTATTCGTCATGCCAGTGAACCGTTTGCCAAAGCGATTGATGCGGTGACCTTTCATTCGCCCGCTGTGGATGTCTTTGCCAATATCACCGGGGAGGTGTATCCGGCAGAGCCCGAGGCGATCAAATCAATTTTGAAAGAGCATTTACTCAAGCCAGTGCACTTTGAGCGAGAAATTGAGAATATTTATGCCCAAGGCGGAGACTGCTTTATTGAGATTGGGCCGCGCCGAATTTTGACGGGGTTAGTGGAGCGAATTCTGGGCGATCGCCCCCATTTGGCTATTGCCCTCAATTCCAGCCGTCAAAAAGACAGCGATTTTCAATTGCGCCAGGCCGTTATACAGCTCCAGGTCGCGGGTCTACCCCTCACCGACATCGACGTTTATCAGTTGGTTTCACCGCCACCTAAGCCACCCGGCGATCCGCGTTTGACCATTCGACTCAACGGCAACAACTATGTCAGTGACAAAACCAAACAGGCTTTTGCCGCAGCGCTATTAGACGGGCATCAGATCACCCCGCCAGAGCCTGCTTCTGTAACACCGCCCGATCAACGGATTGAAAATGAACTGCTTGAAAATATCCCTTCTGTCCCTGTATCTATTGCTGAAACTATGCTAAGCTCCGCCTCCCCTGCTGACAGTATGCCGACCACCTTGGAAAACCTGTTAACTCAGTTTTACGCCCATCAGTCTGAGATATTGAAAGTTCACGATCACTATCTTAAAGACCAGGCAGACTGTTCTCAATCCTTTCTGAAAGTCGTTCATCAACTCTCTTCGAACAGCTTATCCCCATCCTCTGCGGCTGAGTCACCACTAGCCGTACCTACGCCTGTAGCCGTCCCTGAAACCATTCAATTTACCGCACCTGCGCCTGTTGTTTCTCCCGCATCGATATCTCCCTCAGTGAGTTTATCGGAGCCTGTTGTTCAGACGGTTCAGGAAACAGCCGTTCAGGAGCAGGAGACAGTCATTCAGGAGACAGCCGTGCAGCAAACAGCGGCGGTGGCAGCAAGGATTAGCGACGTTTCTACGCTTTTAATTGCGTCTGTGAGTGAAAAAACCGGCTACCCAGCAGAAATGCTCTCGCTGGATATGGATTTAGAAGCAGACTTGGGGGTGGACTCCATTAAGCGAGTTGAGATTTTGGGCAAGGTTCAAGATACCTTGAGCGATCTCCCTCGGCTCAGTACAGAAGACATTGGTGAGCTGCGGACGCTTCAACAGATTGTGGATTATTTGGTGGAGCAGCTCGGAAAAAAAAAGTCGGTAGCGCCCGCCCTGACTCACTGACCCATGATTCGATTGAACGTTACTCAGTGCGGCCCATGTGGTTACCTGCCCCCGACTATTTGGAATTTCAGCTATCCCAGCGAGGGGCCTGTGTGATTACAGATGATGGCTCGCCATTGACCGCGCAGGTAGCCCAGCGGCTGAGCGATCAGGGTTGGCCAGTGGTGGTGCTTCAGTTCCCAGACACAGTCGTAAAAACAATAGCACCGCCGGTGAGCTCTGAGCGCCTAGTCCTAGCAGTGGTCGATCAAAACCTGGTGGAATCAAGCCTTCAGCAACAGCTCTCGACCATCGCCCAAACGTATGGATCTATTCACACGTTCATTCATCTGCACCCTCAAGATCCGGTTTCGGATAAAGGATTGGTCAAAGCCGTGTTTTTCCTTGCTAAGCACCTACAGCCATTTTTAGGGTCAGGCCAGCGAGAGCGGCGTAGCTTTGTCACGGTGACGCGGCTAGACGGAGAGCTAGGATTGGGCTCTGAGCCTTGTCGAACCGTCAGTGGGGGGCTGTTTGGGTTGACAAAGACCCTGCGATTGGAATGGCCCACTGTTTTCTGTCGGGCCATTGATATTGCCCCTGAGCTTTCAGTAGTTGAAGCGGCTAACGCGCTGATTGCAGAGCTGCATGATCCCAATGTTTTTATTCGTGAAGTCGGCCATGGCCGCTCCGGTCGAATGACCCTGACCTGTCTTTCTGAAACGACCTGAGTCAGCCATCATTCACAACCGCTGTTTAGTTAAGTGCCTCCGCTTGATCATGATTTTATCTTCAACCATTCATTCAGATTCGATTGCTTTAGTCAGTGGAGGGGCGCGTGGCGTGACGGCTCAGTGCGTGATTGAACTGGCCCGTCAATATCGCTGTCGATTTGTTCTCTTGGGGAGATCATCTATTGCTGAGCCAGAGCCCATCTGGGCTGAGGGCTGTGATGAGGAGAGTCAGCTCAAACGACAGATTATGCAGGCAATGCTAGACCAGGGGCAGCCGCCCAAGCCGTTGAAAGTACAGCAGCAGTATCAAGAAATTAGGGCGCGTCGGGAAATTGTGGCAACGTTGCAGGCGGTTGGTGATGCTGGGGGTGAGGCCGTTTATGTCAGTGCTGATATTACCGACGGGCCGGTGCTACAGCAGCGGGTTGAAGCGGCGATCATCCCCTTTGGCCGCATCACAGGCGTGATTCACGGGGCAGGCACCCTGGCAGACAAGCGCATTGAGCATAAGACAGACGCGGATTTTGAGCGGGTGTATGGCACTAAAGTGAGTGGGCTGGATAATTTGTTGCGCTGTGTTGACCCGAAGCAGCTCGATTTTCTGGTTCTATTTTCTTCCTTTGTCGGGTTCTATGGCAATGCAGGACAGGCCGACTATGCGGTAGCCAACGAAATTTTGAACAAGTCGGCCCACCGGTTGCAGCACAGCTATCGGCACTGCCATGTGGTAGCGATGGGATGGGGACCTTGGGATGGCGGCATGGTGACCGCTGAGCTAAAAAAACATTTTTCACAGTTGGATATGTCGCTGATTCCACCCGCCTTTGGGGCTCAGCTACTGGCCGCTGAGCTGACGGCTGGTCGGCCTAAAAAACAGCCGCCGGTGCCGCAAATAACAGTCATGAGCCGCCCCATCGCGCTGACTGATGGGCCGTCCTACGGGGCGGGGCAGCTTCACCGGGTGCGGCGACAGCTCAATTTATCAGCCAATCCCTTTGTGCTCGATCATGTCATCGGTGATCAGCCGGTACTGCCTGCGATGTGCGGTCTGAGCTGGATTGCTAATGTGGGAGAGCAGCGCTATCCGGGCTATCAATTCTCTGAAGCGAAAGATTTTAAGGTACTCAAAGGCATTGTCTTTGATCAGACCTTAGCCCCTAACTATATTTTGGATCTCGAAGAGATATCATCGGACGATAAGACGGTAACGCTAGGCGCTGTGGTGTGGAGTGAGGGGGCAAAAGGGCTACCTCTATATCACTACCGCACTCAGGTCGTTTTATCGCGAGAAGTGAAGGTTCCGTTGCCGCTACGGACAATGCGACCGCCCTTTCCAACCCAGGCTTCGCAGCTATACCAGGACGGTACGCTTTTCCACCGGGCGGGCTTCCAGAGTATTAAAACGTTTGCTCAAGATGGGAAGCATCTGCGCTGCCAATGCTATCTCTCTGCATTCGATAGCGCGTGGCAAGGACAGTTTATGCCCCAGTCTTTTAACCCCTATACTGCCGATGCGCTGTTCCAAAGCCTGTTGGTTTGGGTGAGAAAAGAACATCGCATGGGGAGTTTACCCACTCAGTTTACAGGTTTGAAGCAGTTACAGCCATTGCCGTTTGACCAGCCGTTTGAAATTGGCCTTGAGGTTGTGGCGAGTCAGGGAAATACGATTACGGCCAATGCCGTCGCGCGCACGGTAGAGGGGGCGACCTGTCTAGAAATGGAGGGTATGCAGGTCGTGCAGAGCCCTCGCCTCAAGCAGCTCTTTTTACAAAATGTTTATGGTACGAGCGATGTAGCGATCGCGAGCTGACCCATCAGCAAAAAGATAGATAGAACAGTTGACAAGGATTAGGAGCGTCAGGTGAGCATCAAGTTAGCAATTGTTGGAATGGAATCAATCGTCGGATCCTGTCAGGGGATTGACGATTTGGTTGACAGCAGCTACGAGGGCATACAGAATCTTTCTTCTCTGCCCGGATATGGCTTGCCGGGAGCCTATCTGAGTGACTTTGATGTGGACGCTTTTGAACTCAAAATTCCACCCAAAGACCTGGCTCGGTTTACGCCTGAGCAGCTCCTGTTGCTGACGGTGCTCTACCGGGCGGTGGCCCAAAGTGCACTCAGTTTCCAAGATCAGCTAGGGGTCATTTATCCAACTGTTGCAAAAACCGAGAGCGTAACCCCAGCCCGATCTCAAGCGATTGTCGGCAGTGAAAGTGTAGTAAAAACGCTGCAGCAGGATCTTGAGGCGGATGTGGTTGCTACCAAGCTCTCACATCTGTGTCGCTGCTCAGTTTTGCCGCTAAAGCTTGAGCCCACCGCAGACTTTTTGTTCCAGGCGCTGAATCGGGCGCAGCTTGTGTTGACGGCAGGTGAAGTGGGAGCCGTGGCGATTGGCGGGCTACACCTGCTAGCCGAGCCGCCGTTTGCGACAGCAGAAACCCAGTCGTCCTTTTCAGGGGAGGGGGCGGCGGTAATTGTGGTCAAATCCTATGAAAAGGCGATTCAGGCGAATGACCGCATTTATGGAGTGATTGAATCCATCTCACCGCCGTTGAAACAGCCGACTGCTACCGTCGGGTATGTAGAGCTGGTGGATCGGGAGGCGATCGCTGACTGGAATCCGTCTAGGCTCACCCAGATGTATCCGTTGGCTGATGGGGGTGACGCCAGTGAGGGCGATCGCTTGAGCTGTGCGGTGGGCAGTGCCCAAGCAATCCTCGGTGATACGGGCGGGCTGGCCGATTTGCTGGGGCTCATTCACGTCGCAGTTTGCCTGTATCATCGCTATTTGCCGCCAGTGCCTCAGTGGCAAGCGCCGCGATCCCCTGAGCTGTGGGCAGCCAGCCCGTTTTATGTGGCGACCGAGGCCCGTCCCTGGCTGGTGGCGGGGGGGCAGGCCCGACGGGCTGCGCTCAACAGCCGTGAGGGTCATGTGGTCATGGCCGAAGCCCACCATCCGCACCAGCCGCGCCATCAGGGGGCACCCGTCAGTCTGTTTGTTTTGGGCGGTACCGATGAGACCTCGCTGCTGGCCCAGCTAGCGGCGTTCGAGCGGCGCTTAAGCGAGACCGATAACGTCATCGGTTTGGCACAAGAAATGAGTCTGTCCGCTCAGCTTTACGCTGATTGCGTCCTCGCTTTAGTGGGGGCGACCCCAGACAAATTGCTGAAAGAGATTGCACGGGCGCGAACCGGCATTCAGCGAGCGTTCGCTCAGGGCAAGGACTGGAAGAGCCCGACGGGTAGCTACTTCACGGCCAATCCTCAAGGGGTAAAAGGCGGCGTCTCATTTGTCTATTCAGGTGCTTTTAACTCTTACTTGGGGATGGGACGCAGCCTGTTTCACCGTTTCCCCCAACTGTTCGACCGGGCTGATCGGCTGACGGCTGACCCGCTGGCCTTTTTGCGGGGGCAGCAGATCTATCCTAAAAGTCAGCATCGGCTCTCAAAGCGAGAGTCGGAAGCGCGTGAAGAGACGCTCACCGCTGGCCCGCTGGCGCTGTTGGAGACGGGTACGGGGTTCTCGGTACTGTTTACCGAAATTATTCACCAAATTTTTCAGGTGAACCCGCGCTCAGCGTTTGGCTACAGCATGGGCGAAAGCACGATGATGTATGCCTTAGATGTGTGGCCCAATGCTGACTATGGCCGTGAGTTTGTCCATCGCTCCAGTCTGTTTCAAGCTCAGCTGGCGGGGCCGAAAACGGTGATTCGCGATCGCTGGCCTGACGCGGATAAACTGCGCTGGGCGAGCTACGTCCTGCTCACCACCCCCGACCAGGTGCGAGCCTGCTTGCAGCAGATACCGCAGGTGTATCTCACCCATATCAATACGCCTCAGGAAGTGGTGATTGCGGGCTGCGCAGTGCAGTGCGATTGCGTCATTGCCGCCTTACAGTGCGATGCGTTTCGCGCACCTGCCGACCTGGTGCTGCACTGTGATGCGATGGCCTCGGCCTATCCCGATTTGTTCGATCTAAACCACGTGCCGGGTCTCACCCCTTCACCGATACAGTTTTACAGCTCGGCTACGTACCGACCGCTGCCGCTTGAGCCAGCGGCGATCGCCCAGCACCTGGCCACCGGCATTTGTCGGCCTCTAGACTTTCCTCAACTGGTCAATCAGGTCTACGACGATGGCGATCGCATTTTTATTGAGCTGGGGGCTGGCGGCAGTTGCGCCCGCTGGATCGATCAGATTTTGGCCGGTAAAGACCATACCGTCATGGGCATCAACCACCGAGGCGCAGATGACTACACCACAATTGTAAAGGTGTTGGCTCAGCTAGTGAGTCACCGGGTTCCCCTCGATCTCTTGCCGCTCTATCCTCAGGCCGAAGCAGTGAAGCCTCGGTTACCTCAGCGCCTTTCGCTGCGGCCTCGGGCGGTTGTTCCTCGGGCGGTTGTTCCTCTGCCAGAAAAAACGGTAAAAAAAGAGATTTTTAATGCAGATCAGATTCTAGAACTTACTCAAGTCGGGGTATCTCGTCTGTTTGGGGCTGACTATGCGGCGGTCGATAGCTACGCGCGTCGGGTGAGAATGCCGAGCCCGCCATTTTTGTTTGTGAGCCGGGTGACGGCGCTGTCGGGCGATCGCGGCAACTACAAAACAGGGGTTATTGAAACAGAGTACGACATTCCTGAAGCTGCCTGGTATCGACACAGCTCCGACGCCCCCCTGCCAATCGGCATCTGCGCTGAAGCTGGCCACGGACTGCTGCTGCTCTTGAGTTATTTGGGCAGCGATTTCGAGAGCGGTGGTCAGCGCTCTTTCCGGCTGCTCGATCTCAGTAGTGAATTTGTTGCGCCCCCTCCTCACCCGCTGAAAACGCTGCGCTATCGCGTTAAAATCACCAGCCATGTGAAGACGACAAAGAGCCTTTTAGTCTTCTTTGAGGGGGAGTGCTGGGCCGGTGAGACGCTGTGGATGAGACTCTCTGGCGGCTGTGCGGGGTTGTTCTCTGACGAGGAGCTGGCGCAGGGACAGGGGATTGTTGGGGGGTCTGTGAGCGGGAAGCGATCGCCGCAGCCGTTCCCACCCCTGATCTCTCCGGCCAAAACTGCGCTGAGTGAACGAGATCTTGCTCAACTCAGCCAGGGTGACTTGAGCGTATTAGGAGATGCCTATCAGTCCACCGCCAACCCACTGCTGCGGCTGCCGCCCGCCCAACTGCGGATGGTTGATCGCGTTCTCAGGATTGACGCCAACTGTTGCAGCGCGGGGCTGGGCCAGCTGATCGGCGCTAAAGCTATTACTCCAGAAGACTGGTACTTTCAATGCCATTTCAAAAATGATCCGACGCTGCCGGGGAGTCTGATGGTGGAGGGCGGCGCTCAGCTATTGCAGGTCTATATGCTGTGGCTGGGCCTCCAGACCCGGACTCGCGCCGCTGTGTTTCGGCCGCTACCGGGCTGTAAAATGGCTTTTCAGTTCCGTGGGCAGGTGACGCCTGCCACCGGGTCGCTGCACTATCAGCTAGAGGTGGTTGAGGTTGGGCTGGAGCCAATGCCCTATGTGATCGCCAATATTCGAGTGAGCTGGGCAGATAGAACCATTGCCACGATCAACAACCTGGGGCTACAGCTTAGCGGTGAGGCGGTTTCGCCACAGCTTGCCTACGACGATCAAGCCTTACAATCCCTGGCGTTGGGTCGCGTGAGTGATTGCTTAGGCGCTGCCTATGAGCGGTTCGATGATCGTCGCTGTGTGCGCATTCCCAATCGAGACTTTCAGATCGTCAGCCGCGTACGGCAGATCTCGGCTGCGCGGGAACTGGTACCGGGGGCCAAGATCATCACTGAGTACGATGTCGCGGTAGATTCCTGGCTATACCAGCAGAACAGCTATCCCTATTTACCCTACTGCGCCCATATTGAGATGGCAGGCCAGCCCTGCATTTTCTTGGGGCTGCATTTGGGCACGCCCTTGCTATCGCCCTCAGACGATCTGTATTTTCGCAATATTGACGGTCAGGCCACCGTGCTCAAAGAGATTGACCTGCGGGGCAAAACCGTGGTGGATGAGGTTGAACTGACCTCGATTAGCGTACTGTCGGGGGCAACCTTACAATCTTTTGCCTATCAGCTCACTTGCGAAGGCGAAGCGTTTTATCGCGGCACTATGGTGTTTGGCTACTTTAGCGACCGGGTGTTGGCCCAGCAGTCAGGACTGGATAGGGGAGCGCTAGCGCCTACCTGGTATGAAGCTTCTGGGGCTGCTGGCAATGGAGACATTCTCGATTTGCAGGATCCGGCGATTCGTCAGCGGTTTTATCAGCCTGCGAAAAATCGCCCTTATGCCCGCTTAGCTACGGATCATCTCGACTTGCTGGATCGAGCGATTGTGATGCCCGCCGCCGGTCAGTACGGGCAGGGCTACCTCTACGCTGAGAAAGCATTGTCTCCTAGTGACTGGTATGTGCCCTATCACTTTTATCAAGATCCGGTGATGCCGGGGGCTTTGGGCATTGAGACGATTTTGCAGGCGATGCAGCTATACGCCCTTCACCAGGGACTTGATCAAAGCTTTAGCTCGCCGAGATTTGCTCAGGCGCTCAACCATGCCACCACCTGGACCTATCGGGGCCAGCTCACCCCCGAAAATCGGCGGCTGTATTTAGAAGTCCATCTCTCCGAGATTCGACGAGAGGCCGGACGCCTCACCCTAATTGGCGATGCCAGCCTGTGGAAAGAAACGATGAGAATTTATGCCGTTAAAAACATTGCACTCTGTATTCAGGAGGCTTAGTTGAAGCCATGTCAACCCTGACATCTCCCCCTAGCGCCCAACCCTTATCAACAGATCCATCAGTGATCGCGTCACCCACTGGACAGACAAGCCCGACGGCTCACGATCCCGTCCAGTCCCAGCTCTCTGCGCTGGAGAGCCCCTGCTACGTGGTTCAGCGCAAACAACAGATTTGCTTTACCGATCAGCTGGCTATCGGCGAGCAGCCGCTTTGCTGGGCACCCGCTCTGCCGCCTGAGCAGCTTGGCGATGCGTCCTTTAAGGCGGCTCACGGTTTGTGCTATGCCTACATGGCTGGGGCGATGGCCAATGGGATCTCTTCGGTTGAGATGGTAATTGCTCTAGGTCAGGCAGGATTGTTGGGGAGCTTTGGGGCAGCGGGATTGCTACCGAGTCAGATTGAAGCGGTGATCGCCCGCATCCAGACAGCCCTCCCCCAAGGCCCCTACGCTTTTAACCTCATTCATAGCCCTAGTGAAGCCGCGCTAGAGCGCAGCGCGGTCGATCTCTATCTCAAGCACGGCGTCAAAACAATTGAAGCCTCGGCTTTTCTTTCACTCACGCCGGATTTAGTCCGCTACCGAGTCTCTGGACTGACGCGAGATGCCGCCGGTCAGGTACAGTGCCAGAACCGGGTGATTGCAAAGCTCTCACGGCTAGAAGTCGCTCAACAGTTTTTACAGCCTGCCCCCGCCAAACTGTTGCAGGCTTTAGTGAGCCAAGGTGCCATTACCGCACAGCAAGCGGCCCTGGCAACCCAGGTGCCCATGGCCGACGACATCACGGTCGAAGCCGATTCGGGCGGACATACCGACAATGGTGCGCTGGTCTGTCTGTTGCCAGCGGTGATTGCGCTGCGTGATCGCATACAACAACAGTATGGCTACGTCACGAAGGTGAGAGTCGGGGCCGCTGGAGGAATCGGCACTCCAGATTCGGCGCTAGCCGCCTTTGCCATGGGCGCTAGCTACATTGTCACCGGTTCGGTGAATCAGTCCTGTGTCGAATCGGGCACCTCTGTTCATACCAAACAGCTATTAGCCCAGGCAGAAATGGCCGATGTCACAATGGCTCCCTCGGCTGACATGTTTGAAATGGGCGTGACCGTTCAGCTATTGAAGCGAGGCACCTTATTTCCCATGCGCGCTCAAAAGCTGTACGAGCTTTACCAGCGCTACGACAGCATTGACGCCATCGATAGGGCTGAGCGAGAAAAACTAGAACAACAGATTTTTGGCAGACCCCTGGAGACGGTCTGGCAGGAGACGGTAGCTTATTTCAATCAGCGCGATCCAGACCAGATCACGCGCGCCCTGGATCATCCCAAGCGTAAAATGGCGCTGATTTTTCGCTGGTATCTGGGCCTGTCATCCCACTGGGCGATTCAGGGAGAGGCCAGTCGCCAGCTAGATTGCCAGATTTGGTGTGGTCCGGCGATGGGCGCTTTCAATAGCTGGGTGCAGGGGACTTATTTGGAGCTGCCAACGGCGCGGCGAGTGGTGGATGTGGCCCACCATCTGATGGTTGGAGCGGCCTACCGCTACCGGCTACAGCATCTGCAATGGCAGGGGCTCCAGCTACCGGCTGCCTATAGCAGCTATCGCCCGCTACCAATTTCTCTCTATCCCTAATCTACTGACTCAAAGGTGAACTTCTGATGACTTCTACTCAAACAACGCCCGTCCGCTCTACCGAAGAAATTCAAAACTGGCTGATAGATCAACTGTCAGCGCGGCTCGATCTCGATGGTGATGAGATCGATATTCACGAACCCTTTGACAACTACGACCTAGACTCAGCCCAGGCCATGGGCATGTTGGGCAAGCTCGAAACCTGGCTGGGCTACGAATTCAATCCGGTGTTGATTTTCAACTATCCCACGGTCGCTGAGCTAGCTGACCGGCTGGCTGAAGAAACCCTTGCTCAATCAACGTAATCGGTTCTTGAACAATTGCGCTCTCAAACTGTTGCTATCTGCACCTTGTGCTCCCCTTCTATGATAGAACCCATTGCAATCATTGGCATTGGCTGTCGATTTCCCCAAGCGCCTAACCCTACGGCCTTCTGGCAGTTGCTTTGTGATGGCGTTGATGCGATTACAGAGATTCCGGGCGATCGCTGGAACATCTCCCAACTGTATGACCCCGATCCCGATCTTCCCGGCAAAATAAGTGCTCGACAGGGCGGATTTTTAGACCAGGTGGATCGCTTTGATCCGCACCCGTTCAAAATTTCGCCTCGCGAAGCGGTGTCGATGGATCCGCAGCAGCGACTGCTGTTGGAAGTGGCCTGGGAAGCGCTGGAGGATGCTGGGCAGGTGAGCGCGCAGTTGGCGGGCTCGCGGACAGGCGTCTTTATCGGCATTTCGACCAATGATTACAGTCGGCTGGCGTCGGACTATGCGACTCGGCCCCAGGGCTACGACCTGACAGGCAATGCGCTCAATATTGCGGCTGGACGGCTCTCCTATAGCTTCAACTTTCGCGGGCCGAGTCTGGTGGTCGATACGGCCTGTTCCTCGTCTTTGGTGGCGGTGCATTTGGCCTGCCAGAGTATTTGGAATGAAGAGGCCACGATGGCTATTGCCGGGGGGGTGAATGTGCTGCTCTCGCCGATTGGTAACCTGGGCCTCACTAAGCTCAAGGCACTCTCACCGGACGGTCGCTGCAAGGCTTTCGATGCCACCGCCGATGGCTATGTGCGCAGCGAAGGGGCAGGCTGTGTGGTGCTAAAGCCGCTGTCTCAGGCCCTGGCCGATGGCGACCCGATCTATGCCACCATTCGCGGCAGCGCCGTCAATCACGATGGCCGCAGTAAAGGGCTCACCGTGCCTTACGGGCCTTCTCAGTCGGCGGTGATTCGCGATGCCCTGGCTAGGGCACAGGTGTCTCCCGGTGAGATTGACTACATTGAAGCCCACGGCACCGGCACCAAGCTGGGCGATCCGATTGAGGTGATGGCGCTCGCAGAGGTGCTGGCGGTGGGGCGATCGCCGGATGCTATCTGCGCGCTGGGCGCGGTCAAAAGCAATATTGGCCATTTGGAAGCGGCGGCAGGCATCGCGGGCCTGATCAAGGTGGCCCTGTCGCTGAAGCATGGCAAAATTCCGCCCAGCCTACATTTTCAGACGGCCAATCCCTATATCCCGTTTGAAAAGCTGCCGCTACGGGTTCAGGAGACCCTGACGCCTTGGCCCAAAGCGGCTCACCGGCCCAAAGCAGGCGTGAGTGCCTTTGGCTTCGCTGGAACCAATGCCCATGTTGTTTTAGAAGCCGCGCCAGTTTCGCCTGCTGTGGTCTGTGATCGTGAGCCTGCTGACGTTAATCAGGCACATGAGTCACATTTGCTGCCGCTGTCGGCCCACACGCCTGCTGCCCTCAACGCCTTGGTGGTGGGCTATCAGAATCTGTTGAAAGGGTCTTGGGATCACATCACCCTACAAGATTTGTGCTACACGGCCAGCGCGCGTCGGGATCATCACCGCTATCGGCTGGCGATCGTCGCCTATTCGCTCAGCGATTTGCAGCGCCAGCTCAGCGCGTTAGATCCAACGGCGATCGGCGCGGCCATGAAACGGCACGGCCCCAAAGTTGCTTTCGTGTTCACCGGGGCAGGGGCTGCCTGGGTGGGCATGGGGCAGCACCTGCTGCTGCGCGAGCCGGTCTTTCGCCAGGTGTTAGAGGCTTGTGATGGGCTGATTTGGGAGGTGGCAGGCTGGTCATTACTGGCAGAACTGATGGGGAGTGAGGCTCAGTCTCGGTTGCAGCAGCCCGCCATCGCCCAGCCCACCATCTTTGCCCTGCAAGTAGCGCTAGCCCGACTGTGGCAGCACTGGGGCATTGAGCCAAAAGTGGTGGTCGGCGATGGTTTGGGCGAAGTCGCCGCCGCTTATGTGGGCCAGCGCCTGTCACTAAGAGCGGCTGTGCAGCGAGTGTGCGGACTTTCTCGGCCGATGTTGGCTGCAGACTCAGAGGCGGTGGACTCAGGGGCGGCAAGCGCATCGGGCTGTACGGCTTTGCTCGAAATTAGTCCAGCCCCGCAGCTATCGAGCGACGCGGCTGAGACCGTGTTGACGTCCCTCCGGCCTGGTCAGTCAGGGCGGTCTACCCTATTCACCGCGCTCGGTCGCCTGTATGAACAGGGCCAACCTATCCGGTGGTCAGCCCTGTTTTCAGCAGGCGTTCAGGTTCAGCCATTGCCTTTGTATCCCTGGCAGCGCGAGCGTTTCTGGGTGGAGAAAACACCTGAGCTAGAAGCTGGTGATCAAGTGAGTCATCCCTTGATCGGTCAGCCGCTGCCGCTGGCGATCACCGATACCGTATTTTCTACGCAGTTGAGCCTATCTCAACAGCCCTGGCTAAGTGGCCATCAGGTGGCAGGGCTAGCGATTCTACCCGGCTCGGCCTATTTGGACATGGCTTTAGCAGCCAGCGACCAGATCAGCGGCCAGCTTGAAAATATCTCTATCGAAGCGGCGATGGTGCTGCCGCGCTCAGGCAGTCGTCGGGTGCAGATGATCGTTTCTCCAGCCGGTGACTTTCGGATTGTCAGCGCTGACGGAGAGGCTTCCTCAGACGCGACGAGCTGGGTGCACCATGCGAGCGGCAAGCTGACGACAGCGCCGACATTGACGCCAGCGCTGACGCTGGCCCATGCCCAGGCTAGCTGCACCGAGCCGGTAGATCGCGAGGCGTATTATCAGCAACTGCGATCGCGCGGCCTAGAATACGGCGAAAGCTTCCAAGGACTCCAGCAGATCAGCCGCCACGATCACCAGGCGCTAGCTCGCGTGCAGCTACCGGCAGGCTTGCCGACCCCGACCGCCCACCGGCTGCATCCGGTCTTACTAGACGCCGGTTTTCAGCTACTCTTTGCGACCCTGCCTAACCACGGCGAAGACATCTACCTGCCGGTGGGGTTGGGTCAGCTACAGCTGTTTCAGCCCGTGCGTTCGCCTCTCTGGATCCACGGCAGCATCCACCCCGCCGCGACAGATCAGCCCACTCGCTGGGCCGATTTACACCTGTTTGATGACAGCGGCCAGTGTCTGGCGATTTTGAAAGATTTACAGGTTCGTCGCATTCAGCCAGCGGCGCTGCTACAGCTCGCGCGTCCAGACTGGCAAGACTGGCTCTATCGCGTCGCTTGGCGACCGCTGCTAGGGGCAGTGCCAGAGTCTGCCGATCACCCTGAGCCCGCCACCGCGCAGTCGGGCCATTGGCTGCTATTTGCCGATAGCGGGGGCGTCGCCGCTGCCCTCAGTGAGCAGCTGAGTCAGCAGGGACAGACCTGCACGCAGATTGTGGCCGGTCAAACGCTCCGGCTGACCGGCAAGCACGCCTGGCAGATCAATCCTCAGCGGCCCGAAGACTGGTCGCAGCTCTGGGAAAAGGTGATTCGTCAGGGACTGCTCTTGCAGGGGGCCGTGCATCTTTGGGGCGCTGATCTGCCCTCAGATGACTCCCTACCGGCTTTGCAGCAGGCCCAGGAGCTAGGCGTAAAAGCCGGTCTGGCGCTGGCGCAGGGGCTAACCGACAGGCTGAGTGAGGCAGGCGGCAAGCTCTGGTTTGTGACCCGAGGGACGCAGGCCATAGAAACACCGGTGGCTCAAGTTGGGGCATCGTCGCTTTGGGGACTTGGACGGGTGATTGCCTCAGAGTATCCTCAAATTTGGGGGGGACTGGTCGATCTGGCCGAGCGCCCTCAGCCAGAAGAGGCTGAACAGCTGATGAGGGAGCTACTCGCCCCGAACGGCGAGGCGATCGCCCATCGCGCCACCCGCTATGTTGCCCGCCTCACCCACGCCTACCCAGAAGCGCCCCCGCCGCTCGCCCTGCGCAGCGATGGCACCTACCTGATTACCGGTGGCCTAGGCAGCCTCGGTCGTCAGCTCGCCCAGCACCTGATCGCCTCTGGCGCTAAGCATCTGGTGCTGCTGAGTCGGCGATCGCCAGCCGACGCCCAGATCGACAAATTACGGAGCGCCGGATCCGATCTGACCCTTGAGATTCAGCTTGCTGATGTCACCCAACCCGATGACATCGTCCGCGTTTTAAGTGAAATACGAGCCAAGCTGCCACCGCTGCGGGGCATTTTCCACGCCGCTGGGATTTTGGAAGACGGGCTAGTTGCCCAACAAACGCCTGAGCAATTTGAACGTGTGTTAGCGCCAAAAGTCGCTGGGGCCTGGAACTTGCATCAGCTCAGTCAATCTTGCCCGCTCGATTACTTCATGATGTTTTCTTCAGCAGCGGCCATTTTAGGGTCGCCCGGTCAGGCCAACTATGCCGCAGCGAACAGCTTTCTCGACAGCCTAGCTCACTACCGGCAGGGGCGAGGACAACCGGCCCTAAGCGTCAACTGGGGGGCTTGGGCAACCGGGGGCATGGCCGAGCAGCTCTCTGAGCAGGCGCAGCAAAGGCTGAAGAGGTTAGGACTCAGTGCGATCGCGCCTGAAACCGGACTGCGCGTATTGGCCGATTTGCTCCAGCAGCAGGCAGCTCAAGTGGGGGTTTTTCCCATCTCTTGGCAGCAGTTTGCCAGCCAGATCGGGACACTACCGCCCCTGCTAAGTGAACTGGCCCCGGTCTCACCCGATCAGGCGATGGCGCTATCGGCTACCGAGCAGGCTTTTCTCGAAATGCTCAAAGCCGCCGACTTTGAACGCTGCCATCAGCTCCTCGGAGAACACCTTCAACAGCACATCAACCAGGTTCTCCGCCGCCAGCCTTCCCACTGCCTAGATCCCCATCAGGGGTTCTTCGACCTCGGCATCGACTCCCTAATCAGCGCTGAGCTGACCAATGCTTTACAAGCCTCGCTCAATCATCCCTTGAGTTCAACGCTCCTGTTTGACTATCCCACGATTGATGCTTTGGCCACTCATCTGAGCCATCTCCTCTATGGCCATACCCAAACGTCTCATGCCATGGCACCGAGCTTGCTAGAGACCCAGCTTGAGCAGCTCTCAACCACGGTTGATCAGCTGTCAGATGCCGAAGCCGAAGCTGAGCTGTTGCAAATGCTCGCGACGCTTTGAGCCTTATTTTCTGAATTCTCTCAGTCTTCTAAACATTAGGAGGAAATCCCCCATGAAACCAGCCCAGAACAGCTCTCCCACCCAACTGTCGCCCACTAAGCAGGCGCTGTTAGCCGTTAAAGAAATGCAGGCTAAGTTAGCCGCCAGCGATCGCGCCCGCAAAGAACCCATCGCCATTGTCGGCATGGGCTGTCGATTTCCCGGTAACAGCGACAGCCCTGAAAAATTTTGGTCGCTGCTATCGACTGGCACCGACGCCATTTGCGACATGCCGCGAGACCGATGGGACTTTGACTTTTTCTACGACGCCGACGCCGCAACCCAGGGCAAGATGTACGTGGAAAAAGGCGGTTTTTTAGACCGAGTCGATCAGTTCGATCCGCTGTTCTTTGGCATTTCACCCCGTGAAGCAAACAGCATGGATCCGCAGCAGCGCCTGCTGATGGAGGTCAGTTGGGAAGCGCTGGAGAATGCAGGCTATGTCCCAGAAGAGCTGATGGGCAGTCAGACGGGGACGTATGTCGGCATTATGAATTTGGACTACTTCCAAATCGCCACAGACCCCGACATTGTCGATGCCCATACGGCTACCGGCACCGCCCTGAGTGTCGCGTCGGGCAGGCTGGCTTATACCTTCGGTTTTCAGGGGCCGAGTATGGCCGTCGATACGGCCTGCTCGTCTTCTTTGGTAGCTGTTCATCTGGCCTGCCAGAGCTTGAGAGCAGGCGAGTGCGACATGGCCCTAGCCGCTGGCGTCAATCTGATTTTGACGCCTAAGGGGACGATTCTGGAATGTCGCGCTCGTATGCTCTCTCCTGAGGGGCACTGTAAGACCTTTGATGCAGCGGCAGATGGCTATGCTCGCGGCGAAGGCTGCGGGGTGGTTGTGCTCAAGCGGCTGAGCGATGCGGTGGCCGCAGGCGACAACATTTTAGCAGTGGTGAAAGGATCTGCGGTCAATCAAGACGGTCGTAGCAGCAGCCTGACGGTACCGAACGGCCCTGCCCAGCAAGCGGTCATTCGCAAGGCGCTGCAAAATGCCGGACTGCGCCCGGAGCAGGTGAGCTATGTAGAAGCCCATGGCACGGGCACGGCCCTCGGCGACCCGATTGAGCTGAAGGCGTTGGGCGCTGTCTTTGGCGCTGATAGACCGGCCGATCAGCCGCTGTTGGTGGGCTCGGTGAAAACCAACCTGGGCCATCTAGAATCAGCCTCGGGCATGGCCGGGTTTATCAAGCTGGTATTGGCCTTGCAGCATGAAGAAATTCCACCTCATATCAAGCTCAATACGCCTAATCCTCAAGTTCCCTGGTCAGAGCTGCCGATTCAGGTGCCGACCGCGCCAACCGCTTGGAAAACCCGTCACGGCGAAGCCGAGGCGGTCTCTCGGGTGGGCGGACTGAGCTCATTTGGCTTCAGTGGAACCAACGCCCATATTTTGTTAGAAGAAGCGCCCCAGCCGTCGGCCAGCGCTCAGTCCCTGCCGCTGCAGAATCCTCGTCCGGCCCATTTGCTGACCCTCTCTGCCAAGAGCGATGCCGCTTTAGCACAGCTAGCGCTGGACTATGCAGCGCATCTGGAGACGCATCCAGAACAGGCGATCGCCGATATCTGCCAAACTTCAAATCAAGCGCGATCGCATTTCAGTCACCGGCTTTCAGCCGTCGTCGAGACACCCGCCGATCTCGCCCAAGTGCTGTCGGCCTATACGAGTCACCTGCCGACCCCAACCGTTGCCCAGGGCGAGGCCAGTGGCTGCGCCCCCAAAGTGGTCTTTCTATTCACGGGGCAAGGGGCACAGCATCTCAATATGGGCAGACAGCTCTACGAGAGTCAGCCCGTTTTCCGTCAGGCGCTGGATCGGTGCGATCACATTCTCCGCGACTATCTCGACGAATCCCTGCTCTCAGTCATTTATGCTGAGGCTGGTAAAGGGTCGGACCGCCTGAACCAGACGGCCTATACCCAACCTGCCCTGTTTGCAATTGAGTACGCGCTGTCTGAACTCTGGCGGGCTTGGGGAATTCAACCAGCGGCGGTGCTTGGCCATAGCATCGGTGAGTACGTCGCCGCCTGCGTGGCAGGCGTATACAGCTTAGAAACAGGGCTGAAGCTGATTGCCGAGCGCGGTCGCCTCATGCAGGCGCTGCCCAAAGGCGGAAAAATGGTCGCTGTTTTGGCCGCTCATGAGCGGGTCAAGCCACTGATCGCTCCCTACGCTGACGAGGTTCAAATTGCAGCTCTCAACAGCCCGGAGAATACCGTGATCTCGGGCTCAGCAACGGCCATAGCGGCAATCTGCACCCAGTTGAAACAACAGCATATAGACAGTCGGCCGCTGGTTGTCTCCCACGCCTTTCACTCAGCGTTGATGGAGCCTATAGTTCCAGCCTTCCGGCAAGTTGTTGAGAAGCTAGAATTTAAACCACCCACCGTGGATCTGATCTCTAGCGTCACGGGCAAGCTGGTCACCGCTGAAATGACCTCGGCTGACTACTGGTGTAATCAGATCACGCAGCCGGTTAACTTTGTCGGAGCCTTGCAGACCCTGGCCGACCACGCCTACGATCTATTCCTTGAAATTGGGCCTCATCCCGTCCTGTCGAGCTTGTCACAGCAAACCCTATCTACCGGTCTCTGGCTCTCCTCTTTGCGCCGGGGTCAGCCAGATTGGTCGCAGCTCTTGGCGAGTTTGGGCAAGCTGTGGTGCCAGGGGGTGGCGATTGACTGGTCAACCTACGGCGAGAGTTTCCTGGGACAATCAGTTTGTGTGCCGACCTATCCCTGGCAGCGTGAGCGCTACTGGGTCGAAGAGAGGGCGGCTGGATCGACAGGGGGGGCGATGCGATCGCAACCCGGCGATCATCCCCTGCTCGGGCGACAACTCTCTACGCCGCTGGCAGAGACAATTTTTGAAAGTACGGTCAGCCTAAAACAACCCGCCTTTTTGTCAGGGCATCACGTCGCTGGCATGGGCGTACTGCCCGCTGCGGCCTATCTCGAATCGGCCCTTGCTGCCGGGGTCAGTCAGTTTGGGAGAGATATTGCCCTCACAGAAGTTTCCATTCAAGCCGCCTGCATTTTATCTTCAGAGACGTACCAGCGGCTTCAGCTCGTGTTGAAGCCCGACGGTGAATTTCAAATTTATAGCTTGAATGAAACCGATCCCGAAGCCGACTGGATCAGTCACGCAACCGGTAAAATTACGCCCCAGACAGCCGCCGCTGTCTCAACCGCTGCGATCTCATCTCTCAGCGCCCTCCAGGCGAAAATCACAGCGCCCGTCGATATCTCCGAATACTATCAGCGGCTCCATACTCTGGGTTTAGAATATGGCCCTCCCTTTAGAGGCATACAGGCGCTCTGGCGATCTGAAGGTGAAGCCCTTGGCCAGTTTCAGTTGCCCGACGGTCTGGCGACTGAATCAACGGATTATCAGCTTCATCCTGTGCTGCTCGACGCTAGCTTTCAAATGCTGTTTGCCGCTGTTGATGCCGCTCAATCACAAGACACCTACTTGCCCGTCGGGCTAGGTAGTCTGGAAGTGCATCAGCATTCAGTGGTGCCTGCTTGGGCTCATGTTCAGCTCGACATTGCGGCTGATGCGAGCAGTGCTAAAGGCCATATTGACCTGTTCGATACTGCTGGTACGCTCGTCGCCCAGGTGAAAGCCCTCAAGGTCAAACGAGTCTCTGTTGATGTGCTGCAACAGATGTCACAACACCCACTACGCGACTGGCTATACAACATCCATTGGCAGGCCAAACCGCGCCCTGAAGAGACGCTTCCCGCTTTTCAGCAATCGGGCTTTTGGCTGTTGTTAGCCGATGAAACCGGAACCGCTCAGCAGCTTGAGGCGCGCTTCAGTACCTTAGGACAGTCTTGCATTCTCGTTCAGCCCAGTGAAACGCTTGAGCTTCCAGTCTCCCAACATAACTGGACGCTCAATCCCAACCGCCTGGAGGATTGGAAAGCATTAGGGGAAGCCGTCCTCAGAAGCGGACAGCCACTGCGGGGAATTGTTCACCTGTGGGGAGTGGATCCTGCCGATCACTTAGACACTGACGCCTTGGAAACGGCTCAAGTCCTCGGCTGCTGTAGTGCGCTTCACCTTTTGCAAAACTTTGAGCAGGCGCTGAAAGCGGCCGACGGCAAACTGTGGTTAGTGACCCGAGGCGCACAGGCAGTCACGACTGCACCCTCCGGAACATCAAGCCTAAACCCTGCTTACGCGAGTCTTTGGGGGCTAGGCCGGGTTGCCGCCTTGGAGTATCCCGATCTCTGGGGTGGACTGATTGATTTGGATCCGGCGGGGGCTAACCCCGACGCCGAGGCTGATCAGCTGATCGGCGAGTTCCAAACTCCTGATGTGGGGGCTTACCTGGCTTTTCGGAATGCCGAGCGCTACGAGGCTGGCCTGGGTCGCTACCGCTCAAGCACTCAGCCCCGCCAGGGCGCAATCACCGCTGACGGCACTTACCTGATCTCCGGGGGAACGGGCGGGTTAGGCGTTAAGGTGGCCCACCACCTGGTAGAGCAGGGCGCTAAGCACCTGGTCTTGATCAGCCGACGCGGACTCACCGCCCATGCTCGCAGCGTGGTTCAAGCGCTTGAGGCCCAGGGCGCTCAGGTACGAGTGGCTCAGGCTGATATTTCGATCACGGCGGAGGTCGCCCGCGTGATTGAGGAGATTGCAGCGCCCTGGCTACCTTTGCGAGGCATCATCCATGCGGCGGGTGTCTTAGATGATGGCCTGCTGCGCCTGCAAACTTGGCAGCGCTTTACCAAAGTGATGGCCCCCAAGATTTTGGGGGCTTGGAATCTCCATCAGCTCACCGCGTCCCATGAGCTGGATTTCTTTGTGCTGTTTTCATCGGCAGCGGCGCTTTTAGGGGCACCGGGGCAGGGGAACTACTCAGCGGCCAATGCGTTCATGGATGCGCTGGCCCACCAGCGACAGCGGCAAGGCTTACCGGCCCTCAGTATTAACTGGGGCACCTGGGCAGAATCGGGGATGGCGGCTGGCCTGGGTGAGCGTGAACAGCAGCGGCTGAAAGCGCTGGGTATTGAGGCCATCTCACCTCAGCAGGGGCTCGATGTTTTGGCCCATCTCCTCCAGCAGCCAGCCGCCCAGGTAGGCGTGATGTCGATTGACTGGACAAAGTTTCTCCAGCAGTTTCCGGCTCCGCCCCAGTTCCTCGCCGAACTGGCCACCCAGACGGTCGGGTCAACGGCTGGGCCTGCTAGCAACAGCGCCATTGTCGCTGAGCTACAGGCTATCGATCCCAGTGAACGGCAGGCGTTTTTAGAGGCTTACTTGCAAAACGCGATTGCCTCCTCACTGGGCATGTCTGCCGCCCAAATAGACCAACAGCAATCCCTGATCAGCCTTGGATTGGACTCGCTGATGCTGTTAGACATTCAAAATCGGATAGAAGCCGACCTTCGCATTTCAGTACCCATAGAGAGTTTCTTCCAGGACTTTAGCGTGCCCCAACTCGCGACTCAGATGCTGACCCTGATGGGACTGACGACGGCACCTTCGATGACTAATCTGTTGGACTCTGTGGAAAATCTTTCCGAAGAACAAATTGACGATCTCCTGAAAACCCTACTCGTTGAGGCCAAATAAGCAATCACCATGCAAAATACTCAAGCTGTCACCATGCCAAACCTAAAAGACATTTCCGAGACTGAAAAACGCGCTCTGCTGAAAAAAATTCTGCAAGAAAAGGTCGCCAATCAGCCTAAGCCTGTCATCACTGAATCACCGCTGCCGCCGCTAATTGCAGAAGATGCCCCAATTCCGCCCGAATACTATCAGTTCGAATCATTCCCTGAAATTGTTCAGCTCCAGGCCCTGTTTGAGCAGCTCAAGAAAACCGGTCAAAGAAATCCCTACTTTCAGCCTCACACGGGTGTTAACAACAACAAAACCGAGATTGCTGGCCAGTCTCTTCTCAACTTCTCTAGCTTCAACTACGTAGGAATGTCAGGCGACCCGGCTGTTTCGCTAGCCGTGATAGAAGCCGTGATGCAATACGGCAGCTCGGTGTCAGCGAGTCGGCCAGTTTCAGGAGAAACCCCCCTACATGTGGAGCTAGAGCGACAGATCGCCGAGTTTATTGGAGTTGAAGCTTGTTTGGTCTACGTCAGCGGACATGCCACGAATGTCACCACCATCAGTCATCTATTTGGCCCTGGTGATTTAATCTTGCATGACGTGCTCGTTCACAACAGCTCACTTCAGGGGGCTCAATTTTCAGGGGCCAGACGGATTCCTTTTCCCCACAACGACCATCAGGCTGTAGAGCGCATTTTGCGAGAACAGCGGCGTCACTACAAGCGAGTGCTCATCCTCACGGAAGGCGTTTACAGTATGGACGGCGATCTCCCCCCCCTACCCCAGCTCATCGAAATCAAAAATCGACACAAGGCGCTGCTGATGGTCGACGAGGCCCATTCAATCGGCATCCTCGGCAACAGCGGGCGCGGGGTCTGCGAACATTTTGGCGTTGATCCGAACCAGGTCGATCTGTGCATGGGCACGCTCAGTAAAGCGCTTGCCAGTTGCGGCGGGTACATTGCCGGTAGCAAAACTTTAATCAACTACCTGAAAAACACAGCACCTGGCTTCATTTTTAGCGTGGGCATTACCCCTGCCAACGCGGCGGCTGCCTTAGCCTCACTGCAACTTATCAAGTCGGAGCCAGTGCGACTCACGCAATTACATGAGCGCTCTAAAATGTTCTTAGCAGCCTGCCAGTCCGCAGGGCTGAACACCGGGCTTAGCAAGGATACGCCTGTTGTTTCCATCATTGTGGGAGACTCTAGTCCCTGCTTCCAACTCTCAAATGCGCTGTTCCAGCGGGGCATCAACGTCCATCCAATGGTGTACCCCTCGGTTGAAGAAGGAGACGCGCGGCTGCGATTTTTTATCTCCGCAACGCATACAGAGCGACAGCTTCAGTTTACGGTCGATGTCTTAGTAGAAGAAATGGCCAAGCTGGCTCTATAGGCTTAGAACCTATCCGGAAAATAGTAGGAGCTTTCGCCCGATAATCAGACAAGCCACAATCTGAACAAATCCCAAGTAAGACAAAGATGACTTGGCCCAACGAATCAACACCCCTCGAAACCGATTGAACCAGGCATGTCCC
>JBBQAC010000367.1:0-3147 GCA_038315915.1 Phormidesmidales cyanobacterium | reverse complement strand
GCCACTTAGCTTCAATTTCTGCTGGGCTGTATCGCAATTCCACGCCGTTTGTATCCCCGTTTTATCAATTGGTGCTCACTACTAGAGCATATTTTAATGGGTGAATTGAAGTTTAAATGTACTTCAGCTATTCTGACCCTTCTCAGCCTGTCCGTATGATTGCAGAACCCGGGAGATTCATCGTGAGGGCGTTGCCGGTAGCTTGTCCTGGATGCTGATCATTGGCTATGTGCTGACGATGTCGGTGTATGCCTATGCCTTTGGTCATTACGTCGCCTTTGCTCTGGGGGCGGGGCCGTGGGTTACCAGGGGGTTGGCGATCGCCATTATGGCCGTACTGGTCGGCATTAACCTGATGGGCACTGGCAAAACCAGCGCAGTAGAAATTGTGACCGTCGCGGGCAACCTGATTGTTTTGATCGGGCTTGGGGTGTTTGGCCTGCTGCGGTGGGATTCTGTGCAGCTTGTGGCGGGGGTGGAGCCGCGCCCGATTTGGGGAGCCGAGATTGGCGCTGCCTCCATTTTTATGTCCTATGAAGGCTTTCAACTGCTGGCTTACGAATATGACGAAATTAAGCAGCCCAAGAAAATTCTCACCCCGGCGCTGATGTCAGCCGTGTTTTTTGTCATCGTCGTTTATGCGGTGGTGGCGGTGGGCGCAACGATGCTGGCCGGTAGTCTCGCCATTGTCGATCAAAAGCAGGTTGCCCTGTCTGTTGCAGCAGAAGTGCTGGCTGGCCGCTGGGGGGTGATTGTGATGACGGTAGCGGCGGGCTGTGCTACGGCGGCGGCTATCAATTCAACCCTATTTTCTACCGCCAAACTCTCCCGGCGAGTGGCAGATGACGGCGAGCTGCCGACCTGGTTTGAGCATCGTAACCACCACGATGTGCCTGATCGAGCGATCATTTTTCTCGGCACATTGGCGGCACTGCTGGCCGTAGTCGGCTCTCTTTCTACCCTGGTAGAAGCGGCTAGCCTGGTGTTTTTATTTACCTTTGGCACGGTCAACTGGATTGCGACTCAGTACCTGAGCGCGAATCGCTGGATTCCTTGGCTGGGAGTGGGGATTGCAGCGGCGATCGCCCTGGTATTAGTACTGCGGCTGGCCATTCTCACCCCGCTGACATTAGCGCTGCTCGCTGGATTTGGGTTAGTGGCCATGGTGGGCCGACCGATGATTTTGAAGAGATTGGCCAATGAATAAGCGTTTCTGGCAGAGGATAAGGCACGGATTAGGACGATTTTGGCTGGGGCTGTTCCTGGCGATTGTCGTGGCGGCGCTGTGGCAGACGGCGGCATTCGCAAAAGCGCCCGCTCAAATCCGGGTCGGTCAATTTATCTCCGAGGCCAACCTATCTGTGCAGATTCAGGCTCAATCTGGCAATGACGAGGCTGTAATGCTGAGCGATCTGCCCTATAAGCAAATTTCTGCTTACCAGGCTTTGCCCGCCGGACGATACCGCCTGACGGTGCGCTCAGAGGATCGCACTCTGCTCACAGCGACCTACGGATTGGGGGGGAGCGATCGCTACACACTTGCCCTCTTTGGGATTCCGCCTGAGCAGGCAGAAACCAATCCCCATACCTTCATGGCTCAGCTCAAGCATATTTTTGGCGGCGTAGATGCCCACTCGGTCAATGGCTATCTGCCTCAGATGAGGCTACTGTCCGACAAAGTTAGCAGCCAGTCGGATGCGCCTCAGGTGCGACTGGTTCATATGGCTCCCGGCGTTGTATCTTTGCAAATGAACATTCGGGGGCAGTCCCAATCTTTGCTCTCCCGGTCTCTGACTTATCCTTGTGCCAGTGACGCCGCTGCTGTGAAAGGTGGAGAGGCGATTGAGGTAGCGATCGCGACTCCCGAAGGCACCGCTGCGACTTCTCCTGTTCCGCTCCAACTGAAGGCCAAAACCCTCACCGATATTTTCGTCATCGGCGGTCTCAACGCTCCTCAGCCCTTAGAGATCGTCGTCGCTGAGGCACAATAGGGTTTGTATAAATTTTGAGCGAGATGAATCGTCTTGAATCAGAGGGTGAGCTGTATGTTTTCGTTTACGGCACGCTCAAGCCCGGCGGGCGCTACCATCGGCGCTACTGTGCGGATTTCTTGACGGCAGCGCTGCCTGCCCAGGTAAAAGGCGAGCTGTACGATTTTCCTCAGCTCGGCTATCCAGCATTGACGCCCGGTGATGACTGGGTGCAGGGCTATTTGCTCAAGTTTTGTCAGACGGCTGCTGTGCTCACGGATATTTTGCGACGGCTGGATGCGCTAGAGGGATACGTGGCCGACAAAGTAACCGACAGCGATGACGACTACCAGCGCTGTCAGCTACAGATATTTGATCCAGACCATCAGCCTTTGCAAACGGCCTGGGTGTACCGCATGAGCCGTGCTCAGGTGCGTCAGCAGGGCGGCGTTTATTTGCCTGATGGAGACTGGCCGGTTTAGGCGACCAGTTCCTTAGCTCGTGCCGACAGCTTCTCTGCGGTCAGGCCATTGTAGGTAAATAGCTGCGTGGCACTCGATGCCGTTTCGCCCCGCTTCCAGGCCATCACATCGCGCGGGAGTGAGCTGCGCAGCATCAGCGGTTCGACTGTGGCGCTGGAGCCGCCAGTCACGCCAATTAGCGCATCGCCATCGAACAGGGCAGCAAAGTCGGCGTCGCTCAAAAAGCCGTCGTCTGCCTCTGAGCAGCTTTCCCAGGCTACATCGCTAGGCCGATACAGCCGCCGGGGGCTGACAATCGCGACGATTTTGGAGCCGATGCCCTGTTCGTCCAAAGCTCTGGCCGCATCGAGCACAGGAATCAGCATCATGTCGCCGATCACGCCGAATACAACCGTTTTGTCGCCCGGTGTTTCCTGGAGGAGAATCGCGCCTTTTTCGAGGGCTTCGCGGTTTTGCTCAAAGGTGGTGCGAATGGGAAGTGGAGATTTGCTGGCAGTGATGGTGATGCCTTTGTTTTTGGTGGCGATCGCCCAGTCGTAACAAACCTGAATGCTGTTCGCATCAATCGGGAACAGCGGAAAAATGTTGCCGTTACGCATCATCGCCGCAAAGTAGTTCTCAATCTCGGGTCGCTGATGCGTCCAGCCGTTGCGCCCCTGCTCCAGCGCCCCAGCGGTAAAAAGACACACAGTAGA
>JBBQAC010000237.1:0-6894 GCA_038315915.1 Phormidesmidales cyanobacterium | reverse complement strand
ATCGGGTATGTTCTGGTCTAAGCAAGGCGCTGAAGCCGTGATGTCACTGCGCGCTTGTTATTTGAGTGGTTCTCAGCGTTGGCATGATTTCTGGTACAAATAACCTAGTCAGCAATGACCGCGCTTTTTTTCGTTCACCCCGCTAAACTTAACTAGTTACACTGTACAGGTGTCATTAGTTATGGTTGCTGAATTTATGGTTCAGCCCTCCTCATGGATCGATAAAGGTATCACCACGCAAATGATTCGAGGGCTAAAGCTATACAAGTTCACTGAAGAACTTCAAGCTCACTTTGAAGATCTTGTAGAAATGTACAAAGCGCAGCAACTCACACCCGATCAGACGGCTGAGCTTAAAGGACTACAGGAGCTAGATAGAATTTTCACCTTGCTCAACGCCAAATTTATTGCAGAAGCGTGAGTATCAGCCCTGTATTGCGGCGGCAGGTTCGCGCGCAAGCTCAATACCTTTGCGAATACTGCCACTCATCTGAAGAAGCAAGTACTTCCCGATTCACGATTGATCATCTTCAGCCAAAATCACTAGGCGGATCGGATGCTCCGGGAAATTTAGCGCTCGCCTGCCACCGCTGTAATACTCGCCGCTACAACTTCACAACAGGAATAGATCCAAAAACAGACAGCATTACGCCATTGTTCAATCCCCGAATTTATCAATGGTCACAGCATTTTATCTGGGACACCGAAGGAGTGAAAATTATGGGGACGAGTCCAATCGGACGAGCCACCTGCAAGCGACTCGACTTGAATGATGATGAGCATGATGAAGGGGCTATCCTCCAAGCCCGGCGCTTATGGCTCCAAGGCGGCTGGCATCCCCCGTTAGATGATCTAATTGACAATTAGCCAGCACCTACACCTGAACCTTTAATGCATCACCATGCCACCATCTACATTCATTACCTGCCCTGTGATGTAAGCTGCGGCTGGATCGGCGGCTAAAAAACGAATTAAACCAGCTACTTCTTCAGGCTGTCCGTAGCGACCGAGAGGAATGTATTTGAGAATTTCTTCGGTATTTTTGAGGTCGCCAGTCATGTCGGTGGCGATAAAGCCAGGGGCAACGGCGTTGGCGGTAATGCCGCGTGGAGCAAGTTCTTTGGCAATGGTTTTGGTAAAGCCGATGACGCCAGCTTTAGCAGCGCTGTAGTTGGCCTGACCGGGGTTGCCCATCAATCCTGCAACCGAGGAAATATTGATAATGCGGCCCGAGCGCTGCTTGAGCATGATTTTGCTGACGGCGCGGGTGCAAAGGAAAACGCCCGTCAGGTTTAGATCGATTACGGCCTGCCAGTCTTCCGGCTTCATGCGCAGCAGCAGCGTGTCGCGGGTGATGCCTGCATTGTTGACTAGCACATCGATGCGGCCAAACTTATCCATCGTGGCTTTGACCATCGCGTCTACCTGGTCGGCTTTGGAAACGTTGGCTTGGAGGGCGATCGCTTCTCCCCCCATTTCCTCAATGGCCTTCACTACTTCATCTGCGGCGCTGCTAGCGCGAGCATAGTTCACCACGACATTAGCGCCCTGCTGGGCCAGTGCTAGTGCTGCCGCCTTCCCGATCCCCCGAGACGACCCTGTGACGATGGCTACCTTGTCTGTAAGCGCTCCAGCCATGACGCGATCTCCCTTGTAAATTCGCTCAATTACTGTAATGTTTCGCGGGGTATGGAGCAATCTATCGTCGCAAATAGCCGTACAAACCTTAGAAAAGGCTATAGCTCCCTAAAGAACTCTAAATTATTGAGTCGTAAAGCCCACGCCGATAGATCTGGCCGGTAGCATAGGGAAGTCGTTTTTATCTCAAATCAATCCGCCCATGGCAGTCAAACAGCAGTTCAATAGCTTCGAGGAAATGGTCAGTGGGTCAGATCAGCCGCTGCTGGTCGATTTTTATGCCGATTGGTGCGGCCCCTGCCAGATGATGGCAAAAATTTTGGTTCAGGTCGGCGCTGAGATGAAGGGCGAAGTCAAGGTGGTCAAAATCGACACTGAGAAGTATCCTCAGATTGCCTCGCAGCACAGTATTCACGCGCTGCCGACGCTGGTGCTCTTCAAGCAGGGCCAACCGGTTGATCGCATTGAGGGTGTTTTGACTGCTGATCAGCTCGTGGCACGAGTTCGAGGGGTGCTAGGCGAGCAATCTTAGAGCAGTATGTAATTGCCCATGACCGAATCGTTGGAGAGCAAAACCAGGATCACGGGCGCTCCGGTGCGGGCGGCGATCGCTCTCGGCGGCAACTTAGGCAATTCCCAACGGATCTTATCCGAGGCGATGCAGGCGATTGACCGCGAACCGGGCATTGCGGTGATCGCACGATCACCCCTCTACAGAACCGCCCCTGTGGGCCCGCCCCAACCCGACTATCTCAATGCCTGTATGGTAGTCGAAACGGTTTTGACAACGCGATCGCTCCTGTACCATCTCCTCGCGATTGAGACCCGGTTTGGCCGCATTCGTCAGGAACGGTGGGGAGCGCGATCGCTGGATTTAGACCTTTTACTGTATGGCGAGCAAATTATCGACCTGCCCGGTCTGACGGTGCCTCATCCGCATTTGCATGAGCGACCCTTTGTGCTCGTGCCGCTGAACGATATTGCGCCCGATTGGCCTCATCCTATTTTTGGTAAGACCATTGCTCAGCTACTGGCGCAACTGCCCCCTGGTGGGGTAGAAAAGTTTGTAGAAGCGACAGCTAGCCCCCATTCCCCGAAACCATCATGCCCTCCGGTCAAGAACCGCCGCAGCTAATCAAACACCGCCTATTTTACGAAGGGCGTAAGTTCAACTTTGAGGTTTCCCGCTTCCGACTGCCCAACAAGTCCGTCGGCGACTATGAATGTATCCGCCATCCCGGTGGCTCTATGGCTGTGCCAGTGACTGCCGAGGGGCAGTTTGTGCTGGTGCGGCAATATCGGTTTGCCATGCAGGGCCGACTGCTGGAGTTCCCAGCAGGCACCGTCGAAAAAGGCGAAGATCCGCTGGGCACCATTCAGCGCGAAATTCAGGAAGAGACGGGCTACCGGGCACATACCTGGAAAACGCTGGGCAAGTTTCCAAACGCACCGGGCTATTCCGATGAAATCATTTACGCTTACCTGGCCACCGATCTAGAAAAGTTGACTGAGCCACTAGCGCTCGATGAAGACGAAGACCTGGAAGTATTGCTGATGAGTGCCGATGAGCTAGAAAAGGCAATTTTGACCGGCGTGGCGATTGATGCGAAATCAATCGCAGCGTTTTACATGGCCAGGGCCTACCTGTAAGACGGATAATGCTTATGACCGATGGTCACGCCTCCTAAGCTCGCTATACTGTGGCCCGTGACCTTTTAGAAACTGTTTTTGAGAACGGGAGACTATGGCTGCTGAGCTAGCGCTGTTTTGGCATCGTCGGGATTTGCGGATTCGGGATAATTTGGGACTGGCGGCGGCGCGCGATCGCACCCCCAAAGTCATCGGCGTCTTCTGCCTCGATCCCGGCATTCTAGACGGTGATGACATTGCTCCGGCCCGCGTCACCTACATGATCGGCTCACTGGCCGAACTGCAAGAGAGCTACAAATCCGCTGGTAGCGAGCTGCTAATCCTGAAAGGCAAGCCAGAGCAAGCCATCCCTAAATTAGCCAGCGCCCTAGAAGCTGTTGCCGTTTACTGGAACCGCGATGTAGAACCCTATTCGCGTCAGCGCGACACCCGTGTTGCCAAAGCGCTGAAAGATGAAGGCATTGAGAGATACACAAAATTTTGGGATCAGCTACTGCACGACCCGGACAGCATCAAGACCGGCGGCGGCGACCCTTACAAGGTGTACACACCCTTTTGGCGGAACTGGATCAAACACAGTAAACTCGCACCGGTCAAGGCTTTATCCGATGTAACTGGACTGAGCCCTAAAGAAAAAACTACCGCTAATGACGCTGGAAATATCGATCTGCCAACAGCTAAAGATCTGGGCTATGAATGGAAGAATGAGCTTCTGCTCGCGCCGGGTGAAGCAGCAGCACTGGCTCAGCTAGAAAAGTTTTGTGAGGGGCAGCGGGCACTCGCTGAATACGATGACCAGCGCGACTTCCCGGCTATTCCCGGCACCTCCACCCTCAGCGCCGCGCTCAAGTTTGGCACCATCGGCATTCGCACCGTTTGGCAAGCCGCTGATGAGGCTTATGGCCGTGCTCGCAGCGACGAAACCCACGAAAACATCCGCACCTGGCAGCAAGAACTCGCCTGGCGCGAATTCTATCAGGGCGTTATGTACTTCTTCCCTGACTTAGCAGAAGGCCCATACCGCCAGCCGCTCAAAGACTTTCCCTGGAACAATGACAAAGACCATTTTCAAGCCTGGTGCGAAGGCAGAACCGGCTACCCCATCGTCGATGCCGCTATGCGCCAACTCAACACCATCGGCTGGATGCACAACCGCTGCCGCATGATCGTTGCTAGCTTTCTTTCTAAAGATCTAATTATCGACTGGCGTTGGGGCGAAAAATACTTTCTGCAAAAGCTCTACGACGGCGACCTTTCTGCCAACAATGGCGGCTGGCAGTGGAGCGCTTCTAGCGGTATGGATCCCAAGCCATTGCGCATCTTCAACCCTGCCAGTCAGGCCAAAAAATACGATCCCGACGCCGAGTACATCCGCGAATGGCTCCCCGAGATTCGCCACCTCGACACCGGCATGTTAGTCACTGGCGACATCCCAGAGGAGGCGCTAGAAGGCACTGATTACCCATCGCCGATTGTGAATCACAAACAGCAGCAAGCTGAATTTAAGGAGCGCTACAAAGCTCAAAAGGGTTAGAGTTTCAGCCGTTATGCGCCAAAGCCTGACTTCTTCTTCGCCTTCTTTTTCGCCGAGGCATTCTTCCCAGTTTCCTTGCCAACCGCCTTCAGCGCTGACTGAAACAGCTCATGTAGGTGAACCGGTACGCTGGCGCTATCGGGCAGTTCAGGTGTAAGCGTCTTACCCCGCTGAACGAGCGTTGATTCTAAGTCTTGATCAATATCAAAGTCAGGATTACTCAGCACCCGGCGCAGCGAGGCTTCAAGGAGGCCACCGTGCGCTTCGGCCAAACGTTGCCATACAAAAGCATTCACGCGATCCTCTGCCAAATATTTCAACACCAGACGATCCAGGCTCGCGGTGACTTCCGCTTCAGCCTCGGCGCTACTGCTTTGAGCTAGTAGGTCTTCCAATCGGGCGTAGTCCGACAAAAAGGTTTGGCCCCATCGAGGATGAATAAAGGCTGTGACCGCCTCAGCGCGGCGCAGTTCATCGGGCAAATTGACCTTGGGCATGACCATTTTGAGCGACTGCTTACTCTCCAGCAGTTTCTTCGCCACAGCGCTTTCTTCACCGAGTTCGCCCATTGCCTCCGACACGTCTTCTTCGGAGATTCCTGCCTCTTCGGCGACTTCACGTAGCGATTTTGAGCTGTCTATGCCAGCCTCGGCTAGCTGCTTTTCGGTAGAGCGCTCCTGGTAGACCTGTAATTTTTTATTGAGTTCGTACCCTGATAGGGTGACCTGCTCTGAGCCAAAAAAGTCAACAAAATCCTCGTGCTGCTGCTTTACCGACTCCCAAGCTGCCTCTTTCATCTCCGGCGCATCGCCGTACAAATGCTGTGGAAACCATTTCTTAAAGTTGCCAATGGCTACCGCTAGCTTTGGTTCGCCCAATTTGCCCAACAGCGTCAGCGGCCCTGAAAAAGTCCATTCGGTAGCAGTGATCGGCAGTAGTCGAGCTAGAACTATCTCTCCCACTTTCATTCTAGAAAGCATTTCTGTCGGCTGTGATGGCTGGGGATATACGCTATAACGCTTTTCTGTGAGCCAATTCATCAGCATATAGCGCTCAGGCTGCACGTCTTTCACTACGAACAGTCCATTAAAGCTTCCCTGCCATTGCCTCAGCCAGACTTGCACTTCTGAAGTTTCATCAGAGTCAGACTGTATGAATAGGTCAAGCACGGGTTGACCGGCCACCTGCCCTTCAGTAGCAAACATATCAATCGCCAGATCGCTGCGATCTAGTCCTGACAGATTAGGCTTGCTCCAACGGCTCATCTGCTTAGCGCTAAATGCTTCTAAAGCCGTTGCTGTTTGTCCTTCCGCGTCCAATACAAAGTCAATAAGACCTTGCTTTAAGGCTTCATATCGTTGAATACGCTGTGCCAGAGCGTCGGGGCTCAGGTAATTCTTAGAGGACGTCTCAAGCCCTGAGGAGACTGGTTTGGCTGATTCTTTACTGACTATCGGCACTTAGCGGCTTCCCTTTAAGATGTAAAGCAATATAAAGCTAGACTATAGCTTCAAGCGGATTAATTGAGTCGTTGAAGTTACCGATTTTGCCGTTTTGATAGGCATAGGCTCGTCAAGAGGTCTACAAGTTAACGGTAACAATTCATTTTTCACTATTGCAATACAATAGGCCAACCGAACGTATGTCCGATTGGCCCTAATTAAATCAGTTACTAGCATTTTGCTCTGAACCGACGGTCACCGCCGATAATCAAGCCTCAGATACCAGATGTTAGAAAATGTGCTGACTTTTTTTCAATTATGCTGTGCGCTTCGTGACTGCGTAGTAGATAAAGAGCGTGATGATAGCACCGAGTACTGCTACGATAATGCCCCCAATGCTAAGTCCTGCTGTAGCACCTGGTATGAACAAAGAAGCTACAAAGCCACCTACGATTGCGCCGATGATTCCGAGCACCATTGTACCGAGAATGCCTAATCCCTGATGACCGGGGTAAATGGCCCGAGCGATCGCTCCAGCAATAAGACCCAAAACAGCCCAAACAATTATACTACCTAGCATAAATCCAATTCTCCAAACGTATTAGTTACTAATGAAAAGGTACGAAGCAG
>JBBQAC010000310.1:0-4553 GCA_038315915.1 Phormidesmidales cyanobacterium | reverse complement strand
AGTAGCGGCTAACCCAGCGGCACCCACTGACCGACCGACGCCTCTACCACGGTATTGAGCACCCAGTTTCGCAGCAGCGCGTTCACTTCGGTCGGCGCGTCATCGTGGGGGCAGTGGCCCGCGTTCAGATGGTGCTCTTCGAGGGCAGTGTAGTGCCGCTGAAAGAGCGCACCCCGAGCGTAGGTGTCCATCCACGGATCGGCGTCGCCCCAGATGAGTAGCAGAGGGCAGGTCATTTTCTCCAGCAGCGTATCGACATATTCACCGCGCTCCGCTTTGAACAGAGCAGGAAAGGCAGCAGCGGCTTCCGGATCGGTTGCTGGCCGGTAGATATCTTCGATCAGCTGATCGGTGACTTCGGCCTTGTTAACGTATACCTGCTCCAGGGTTTTGCGAATGTAGGACTTGTTGCGGACGAATTGGAAAATGGCCCAGCTTGGGATCGGTGAGAGGACGACGGTTTTGATGAGTTGGGCGATCACCCCTTGAAAAGCATTCGTCTCCTGGTCAACCTGCTGCTCACTGAAAGACCCCACGCCATTGAGCATACAGACGCCCGCAACCGCGTCCGGGCGAGTCGCGCCCGTGTACAAACTGCTGTAGCCGCCAATGGAGTTACCGGCAACCACTGCCGGACGCCCGATCACGTTGGTGATAAAGTCGGCGATTTGATCGCGCCACAGGTCGGGGCTGTAGCCGCTGCTGGGCTTAGAAGATCGGCCAAAGCCAATTAAATCCATGGCGTACACTTCAAAGTCGGCCTGAAGATCTGCCACATTTTTACGCCAGTGGTCAGTAGAAGCGCCAAAGCCGTGAATCAGCAGCAGCGGGGGCCTTTCTGCCTGATTGCCTGCTTGAATGTAGTGCACCCGGTAGCCGCGCCACTGCCAGTAGGCTCCGTCTTTGGCGGGGGGAATCGGTGAGGTGGAAACGGTAGCGATCATGAAACTGTGAAGAAAAGTAAAGAGCTGCTTTTAGTCTATCGCGACTGGCTGGGGGCCGTGGGTGTCTGCCTGGGGGGTGATCTCCCCATCGGGGTCGCGCCCTTATATAGACTGAAGAAAGCTTTTTATTTTTAAGGATGGGGCGATGACGCTATCTCTCAAGCGACAGCGCGGTCTTCGTCCGAGGACAACCTGGTTTGAGCGGCTGATGGCGGCGATCGCCCTCCTTAACTTTGCCCTGGTTCTGTTCGATCACAGCTACATCCGCTTTCGCGATCGGTACCTGCAAGTTTTGCCCGAGCCGACTGTCTGGTACGGCGAACGGTTTAAGGGCATCGAGTCAGAACGCACGACTACTCGATACCTGGCCCTTGCTAGCGAGCTGGAACAGCAGCTCCAGACGCCATCCGACTTAGATGATCCAGCCGTTACCCGTTTACTCTCTGAGTTGGAAGAGCAAAGTACTGATATCGTCAATGAAAATCCGTTTGCTGTAGCCAATAAGTCTGGCACGCTAGAGCAGATCAAAAACCTGATGCGTGAGCGGATGGAAACCGACTCCTCTAAGGCCGCTTTTCGCCGCTTTTGGAGCAGTGACTACCTGCAATCAGCCGGTATGCAAGACGAACTTGCTTTCTTTGACGAAGAAATCAGGCCGCTGATGGCCAGTAACTACTTTCGCGGGATTAATGAAAGCGGTAGCCCGGTTGACCTGTTCTGGCAAATTGATATTTGGTTTATGGCGCTGTTTGCCGCTGAATTTTTGGCGCGTAGCTACGTTCTTAGCAAACGTCATCCCAATACGAGTTGGGTCGATGCCATGCTGTGGCGCATTTATGACGTGCCTTTGTTCATCGGCTTCTGGCGCTGGCTGCGGGTGATCCCGGTGACTATGCGGCTGCATCAGGCCCGCTGGGTGAATTTGGAGCCCGCTCGCAATCGCCTTAGCCGCGCGTTGGTCAGCCAATTTGCTGTAGAGCTGACCGAAATCGTCTTGCTGCGCACTATCGATCAGGCTCAAAGGCTAGTGCGAGATGGCGACATCAAGCGCTGGATAAAGTCTACATCTGACCGCCGCTATGTCGATATCAACGGCGTCGATGAGGTCAAAATGATCACAAAGCGCCTGTCAGATGTGGTGGTGTATCAGGTGCTGCCTAAGATTAAGCCCGAACTCGACGCACTCTTGCAGCACAGCGTCGTCGAAGCGCTGCATCAGGCTCCGGCCTATCAAGGGCTGCAATTTATGCCGGGATTTGACCAGATCTCAGCGCAAATTTCTCATCAGGTGGTGACAGAGCTGTCTAAAACGCTGAACGAAACGTTACAGAAGATGTTTGCCGATGAGAAGGGGGCTGAACTGACCAGCGAGCTGATTTCTAGCTTTGGCGAACATTTGCGCGAGCAGGTACAAAATGCCGACACTATCAACGAAGTGCGCGGTCTGGTGGTTGATTTGCTCGAAGAAATTAAAATTAACTACGTTGAAGGCGTGGCCGCTGAAGATGTAGAGCAAATGCAGGCGTCGCGCTATCGGCTGTATGGGTCAACCCAGCGATCGCGCTAGCACCCGGACTCACTCGGGTGTAAATCTCATCGTTTGGGATCACATGCGCTAAACTGAGTAGCGCAGTCGGTGATTGTTCCGGTTCTCAGAGCGCTTGCCCTGAGTTCCAATGACCCTCTGTTCCAGATAGTCCTTACATTTGCCGGACTACTTGGCCTAATTCGTTTCGCCTGCGGGCGATCGCGAAAAGTGGGAGCTTTAAAAGAGCCCGCTTTTTTTATTGGGTGCTTTTTTCATCGGGTGCCGCCGAGTATTGAGATAGATTTTCTGACGGTTATGACACATCCTTTAGTTCCTCAGGTGGTTGAGCTGGCTTCTCCGATTGCCCAGGGTATTGGGCTGGAAATCGTAGATGCGGTATTTCAGACCAATCAGAGCCCGCCAGTGCTGCGCATTGACGTGCGCAATCTGAACCAGGAAGATACCGGACTTGATGACTGTGAGCGACTGAGCATAGCCCTGACCGAAGCGCTCGATGAATCTACGCTGATTCCCGATGCCTACGTGCTGGAGGTGTCCAGTCCGGGGGTGTCGGATATGTTGACGAGCGATCGCGACTTTGCCGTCTTCAAAGGCTTCCCGGTCGAAGTCCAGCTCAGCGAACCCCACAAAAACAAGCAGGTTTGGCAGGGCAACCTGGTCGGTCGGGACGAGGAGAAGCTATCGCTCAACCTGAAAGGGCGAGCCGTGACCATTCCCCGCGACCTCGTCCAATCCGTGCAGCTCAGCAGCGAGGAGTCATAAGCATTCAACCCGGCAACCGTGTCGAATTCGGTCAGTTAATCAGTCTTTACAGCTAATTATTTAAGTTTTTCTTTCAGAGGTAGTGCCTATGTCAATGGTGAGCTTGCCCGGTCTCCAGGCGATGATCGACGGAATTAGTCTGGAGCGTAACCTGCCCAAAACAGCCGTCGAAATGGCGCTGCAAGAAGCGCTGCTCAAAGGCTACGAGCGCTATCGCCGCACCCAGCGCATCGACAGCAGCCAGTTCGACGAAGAGTATTTCGATAACTTTTACGTCGAGCTAGATACCGAGGACGAAGGCTTTCGCGTCTTGGCCAACAAGACAATCGTTGAAGCCGTTGACAATTCAGACCATCAAATTGGCCTAGCCGAAGTGCAGCAGGTCGCCCCCGAAGCGCTCGCTGGCGACACCGTCGTGCTCGATGTCACCCCCGAACAGCAGGACTTTGGCCGCATGGCCGCAATTCAGACCAAGCAGGTGCTGGCTCAAAAGCTGCGTGACCAGCAGCGCCGCCTGATTCAGGAAGAGTTCCAAGAGCTAGAAGGCTCTATTCTTAATGCGCGGGTGCTCAGATTTGAGCGGCAGTCAGTAATTATGGCCGTCAGCAGCGGCCTGGGCCAGCCCGATACCGAGGCTGAACTGCTCAAGCGCGACCAGCTCCCGAATGATAACTACCGGGCTAACGCCACGTTTCGCGTCGCCCTCAAGCGGGTGTCGGAAGGGTCGCATCGGGGACCGCAGCTGTTGGTCTCCAGATCCGATGCCAGCCTGGTAGTAGAGCTATTTTCTAACGAAGTGCCCGAGATTGAAGATGAAGTTGTGCGGATTGTGGCGGTTGCCCGGGAAGCAAACCCCCCTTCTCGCTCAGTCGGGCCGCGCACTAAGATCGCAGTAGACACGCTCGAAAGCGACGTTGACCCGGTCGGTGCCTGCATTGGCGCACGGGGATCGCGCATTCAGGTAGTGGTGAACGAGCTGCGCGGTGAAAAAATTGACGTGATCCGCTGGTCACCCGACCCGTCTACCTACATCTCAAACGCGCTCAGTCCGGCCCGGGTCGATGAAGTTCGCCTGATGGATCCCGAAGGCAGGCAAGCCCATGTGCTGGTGCCCGAAGACCAGCTCAGTCTGGCAATTGGTAAGGAAGGGCAAAACGTTCGCTTGGCCGCCCGGCTCACCGGCTGGAAAATAGACATCAAAGATTCGGCTAAGTATGACTACGACACCGAAAACGCGAGAATGGAGGAAATCGCTGAAGCCAGACAGCTCGCGGCTGAGAAAGCCGCCGCCGCCGCCG
>JBBQAC010000117.1:0-13119 GCA_038315915.1 Phormidesmidales cyanobacterium | reverse complement strand
GGCGATCGCACTCAAAAACAAAACCATCCTCATCACCGGAGCCAGTGCTGGCATAGGCGCATCCTGTGCCCGGTACTTTGCCGAAGCAGGAGCCCGCCTGATTCTTTCTGCCCGCCGTAAAGAAAAGCTACAGTCTCTAGCCGACGATTTGCAAGCGGCTCACTCTACCGAAACGCTGCTGCTACCCTTGGATGTGCAGCAGGCAGATACCGTCAGCAAAGGAATTGCAGGACTACCAGAAAGCTGGCAAGCGATTGATGTCTTGATCAACAACGCAGGGCTCAGCCGAGGACTTGACAAGCAGTACGAAGCCCCACTGCAAGACTGGGAAGAGATGATTGACACCAACGTCAAAGGCTTACTGTATATGACGAGGGCGATTGTCCCCGGCATGGTTGGCCGAGGACAGGGGCATGTGATCAACGTGGGCTCTATCGCCGCCCGCTACACCTATCCGGGCGGCAGCGTTTACTGCGCAACCAAAGCCGCCGTAAAAGTGCTCTCCGAAGGGCTGAAGATAGATTTGCTGGGAACGCCGGTACGAGTCACCAATATTGAGCCAGGATTTGTCGAGACCGAGTTCAGCGACGTGCGGTTTCGTGGGGATGAAGCCAGGGCCAAAAGCGTTTACAGGGGGATGATACCGCTCACGCCCGACGACATTGCCGATACGATTTTGTATGTGGCTACTCGTCCGCCGCATGTGAATGTGAGCGAGCTATATGTGGTTCCTACCGATCAGTCATCCGGAACGCTTGTTCACCGGAGATCTACCTGATGCCTGATTTGGCAATCGTCGTGACAACCTGCGCTGCCCCTTTTATTCGAGGTGTTTCTGGTTTTGGTTTCGGCCTGGTCGCCGTGTCAGTTTTGCTGGGTCTAGCCAGCCCTTTGGTGGTGACGCCGCTAGTAGCTTGATGGGAAGCTACAACCTACCGGGGCCACCGGTAATTTTGTACGGAAACAGTCACAGAGGGTCTCAAACGGATGGTTTTTGTTACGTGTCATAGAACTTATACTGAGATGGGGCACTGAGTGCTATAACTCTACTTTCGCCCGCTCATACGGTGATGAACATTACAAATGACCCACTAGCTTGACCCTTGTAGTCCTATGAATTTCTCCCAAGCGATTCCCACTTTTGTTATTACGCTGCGAGAGGGGGTAGAAGCGGCCCTGGTGGTCGGGATTGTTCTGGCCTGCTTGAGTAAAGCCAATCGCAGCGAACTCAACCGCTGGGTTTACGGCGGGGTGGCTGCTGGCCTTACCGGTAGCGTGCTGATCGGCCTTTTTTTGAGCCTGACGTTGAGCCGGGTGCAGTATGCTGCCCCTGCTATTCAGAGTGTCGTCAAGCCCTTTTTAGGGGTGATGTTTGGCAGTGTGGCGGTGGTGATGCTGAGCTGGATGCTGATTTGGATGACGCAGCAGGCCAGAAGCTTAAAAAGCAATGTAGAAGGTACGCTCAAGGATGCCCTGGCCGATTCGGAAGGGGCGAGCATTAGTATTTTTAGCCTGGTTTGTATTGCGGTGCTGCGCGAAGGGTTTGAGACGGTGTTGTTTTTGTTCAGTACGCTGTCGCAAAGTCCGCAGCAGAGCGTACCGGGCATATTGGGCGCGATCGCTGGTCTTGCAGGCGCTTTTGCAATTGGCGTTGCTCTGTTCAAATTTGGCGTGAAAATTGATCTGAAGCTGTTTTTTCAGACGATGGGCGTTTTGCTGCTGCTGATTGTGGCAGGCTTGGTTGTCTCTATCTTTAAGAACTTAGACGCTGCCTTTACCGCTATCAGTATGCTCAATCAGCCCAATATAGACCTGTGTATCAGCACTCAGTCGTGCATTTTGGGGCCTTTGCTGTGGGATGCTAGTAATTTCTTGCCTGACAAGCAGTTTCCCGGCATTTTACTCAAAACGCTGTTAGGATACCGCGATCATATTTACCTGCTACAGCTAGTTGTCTACGTGGCTTTTTTAGCCGTGGTTGGCGGTCGCTATTTCAGCAGCCTCAATCTGATTTCTCAAAAAACAGCTCAGCCAGATAGCCCTAAAGTTCAGTCTTGATCTCGACACTGGCTGCAAATACGCTGGCAGTGTAGTCGGTGCTCTCCTCTAGCGATCGCATGGCAGGTAGTAGCGATCGCATGGCAGGGTCACTCCCGATCTCTAGCCCGCTCAAGGATAGAGGGTGTATCTGGGGTCGGGGCAGACTCGGGTTGTGCTTCTGGTTCAGCCTCTTCTGGTTCTATGCCGGGTTCAGATTCTATGCCGGGTTCAGGTGCTGGAGCTGTCCCTGTCTGGCAGCAGTCTAACAGCGGGGCTGCGGTGAGTTCAGGTAAGTCGAGCGCATTGAGGAAGCTGACCCAGTCTTGAGCGATCGCTGCATCTTCAGGATTAGCCAACCTCAGCGCCGCCAACCCGCTGAGGGCATCCTGCAAAAAGCCAGCATTGGCGTACAAAGCCGCCCGGTTACGCGGACTGGCCTGAGCCAGCAGATTGCTCAGCGCTGAGTCTGGGGAGCGGCGCTCTATCCAACCATCGACGACTGCGCGCTCATTTTCGTCGCAGTCCACCGTCAAGTACCAGTGATAGGCTGTCCCTGACTCCAGACTGATCGGCATCGGCACACCGACAATGCCGCTATCGTCAGTGGTTCCGGCAAGTTGACCGCTGTAAAGCACCTGATCGGCGCTTTTGATCAAAAATTCTGTCGTAGCGCTGTCGGTTAGCGGCGCGGGCAGATAAAACCACAGGACGGGCTGAGCTTGGGTTGTCAGCATCCCTACAGTCTCAACAGTTTGGGTAATGCCTAGTTCTTCAACGGTAGAGCGGTCGGCGTAGGCAATAGCCGTCAGCGGCAGTCCATCCTGACAGCTTCCGCGAGATCCGCCGCCGCGTCGCCGTCCGCCCGGACGCCCAGGGCTTGGCCAAGTCTCAGGGTTGAACTGAACCGGGAGTGGCGGCAGCGTTTGGGCGGTGGCAGCGCGGATGGGGAGCAGTGGGGAAAGCGCGATCGCTGACAACACGCTCAGGGCGACCGGCAATTTGGCGATTAGAAAACAGGTTTTCATTACAGTCACGAGTATTTGACGCTTGAAAAACCACAAGTTAGCCTTTCAAGCATATAGATGCTACAAGCACTTATCAGCTCTTCGCCCCCTTAATCTGCGGCTACTCTGCGGGGCACTGAGTTTAGAATTCGTCAAAACGGGTTTTTGCCTCGCAGATGGCTTGGGCGGTGAGCGTGGCGGCAGGAAGCGCGATCGCCCCCGGCACCCAGGGCACCCATATTCCAGCTTCAGTTAGCCACAGCCAGCAGGCCAGCAGCAAAATTCCTTCGGCCATTATCAGCCGCAGCCACAGCCGGTGCTGCCAGCGAGAATATGAATAGGCCCCAATCAGTCCGCCCAGGACTACCCAGCTCGCAATCCAGACTGTTTCCTGCCAGTCCTGCCAGCTAGAGAGCAGCAGGCGATCATCTTCAGCCGCGCTGATTATTTGGCTAATCATCTGCGCCTGTAAGAAGACTCCCGGCGCTTGGTCTTCTATCGACACTGTGCGGCTGTAAGGCGTGGGCCAGCGATCTTCGTAGGCAAAGTCCATGTCGGTAGTGCCAATCAAGACAATTCGACCTTCTATGCTGCGCAGTTGCTCGCCGTCCATTGCCAGCACCTGCGAAACGCTCAGACAGTCGGCGGGTGTTTCTTTCACATTGCCGCAGCCATACGCCTCCGGATCTCTCAGCAACCGGTAGTTCAACAGTATTTGATTGCCGCCCGTGTCCAGATCGTGGTAACCCCCAAAGGAAAGCTGTTGAATAAACGGTATCCGCGCCACGTCTAAAGACTTATTAACCGCTTTCAAATAGCGCTGCGCAATCACCGTACTAAAGGTATTACCGGCCTGACAAGAATCAGTCGGAACGGGCTCTAAACGCATCATGTGACGGCGCAAAACCTTATCATCCTGGCTGTCGCCGTCAAGGTCACTCGCTCCAATTCGCTCAGCATCGGTGATTTCAGGCGGCGGTGCTTTCGCTGGAGTCGCGGTCGCTTCGTCAGAAATTTTGCAGATGGCAATCAGGTTTGGGGTGGTTTCGATCTGTTGGGCTAGGGCCGGATCTGTTGCCGGTTGGCTGCGATAGATGTCCAGCCCAATGGTTTGAGGGTTTAACGGCGTGAGCTTAGCTAATAGAAGAGAGAGCGCTTCTTCAGAGAGCGAGCTGTTGTTAGAGGGATCGGGCCGTTGCGCAATGTCATCTGCTGTATTGGTAATGATCAGTATCCGACTGTCGACATTCTCGGTAGGGCGTAGCCGCAGCAAGTGATCGTAGGCTTTTAGCTCCAAGGACTCTAGCCACCCTAGCTGACGAAGGAACAAGACTGCCGTAGCCATGACGACGCCCGTGCCAATACCTACTTTCCAAGGCCGCTTGTTAGTAACTTCAGATCTGCCCGGTAAAACTGGCGGTGTTTGAACAGGCGTCTGCCCCTGCAGTGACTGCCATGTGGGCGGCGTTTCGGCTGGGTTTTGGACGATGACGGGGAGCCAAGTGGCGCAGGGGAAGCGGGCTTCTAAGCCCTGGAGCTTCTCTCTGGCTTCGCGAACAGCGACATAGAAGGGGTCACCGGCAGCAAAGGATTCTAAAAAGCCCTGGAGGAAGGCATGGGCGACCAGGTCGGGGACGGGTTCGCGCATGACCAGCACCTGGGGGATGTGCAAGTCGGCGAGGTCGGCGGCGAGTCCCAAGCCGTCGCAGGAGTTGAAAATGGCGGTATTCAGGCCGCGCTCAATGGCTTTTTTGAGGGCGTGTTTGAGCTGAGGAATGGTGAGCCTGTCGGTGGCGTTAAGTAAAATTTCACCGCCGCCTTCTGCGTGATCCGGATGACAGTCAATGCGGCTGTTGCTATGACCGGCAAAAAACAGAATGTCCCATCCTTTGGCATCCCACAGGCAGCGGTTAAAGGTCTCCCGGTTGGGCTCTTTGAGAAAGTGGATCTCGGCATCGGGTAGATTTTTGAGCAGCGCCTGGTCGATTTGAGTGTTGAGGCCGGTAGCATCACCAATGACGGCCAAAATTCTGACTTTGGCAGAGCGGGTGCCCTGATAGCTGGTTTGCTGATAGTCGAGCGCGCAAATACCGACTTCTGCGAGGCGATAGCGCTCGTAAAATTCCAGCTCGTACCAGGGGAGGCGCTGGAGCAGGGGGTCTTGAGTTTGGAGTAAAAACCGGACGGTGTCGTGGGTGTTGAGCTGCTCCAGGAGCTTTTCGCGAATGGGCCGAAAGTCGTCGCCATTCAGCCAGTGGTGGATGCGATCGCGGAGCTGACGGCTCAGGGTCAGGCAGGCTTCGGTATCGGCGATCGCCGATACATTCGTCACGCCTCCATGCGCCTCTAGCCGGTAAGACAGCCCTAGCTGCCAGTAAGACTGCTGCCACTGCCGGTACAGCGCGGGCAAGTCGGGAGCAGGCGGTAAATAAGCCTGCGTTTCTACTCGGGGAGCCATGCCCTCATCGCTAATTTGAACAGCGGCGGCATAGCCCGTCTCAATACTGCCAGAGCCAATTTTGATTACAACGCGCTGATTCACCGAGCGGCCACCCCAATACTGCCTGCTTACAGATTCTACAGATCTTTAAAGGCAGATCTTCTAAATTGCACATCTTTAAAAAGAAAATTGCTCAAATCACGAACCACTCTGTAAAACTGTTCTCTTCAGCAACAATTTGAACCCCAAAAGTTTCTCCTGACTGGCCGCTCAGTCTGAGCTGAATATAGTTGTCAATGGCTCTTGAGGTGGCTGTCATAAAGCTGTTTCTTTGCTCATCAAGTACGCTCAACATCATCCCTTCGGGGAGATAGGGCGATTCACCCACAGGCCGCACCTGTAAAACAATGTCAGTTCTTGCAGGGGCGGGTATGGTGTCTGCCCTGCTAACTTCTGCTGCCTGTACCAGATGCACGACCAGCGCAATTTGGAGAGTTTGCCCTAGCTGAAGGCCCAGGTCAATAAGTTTGGCGCGGCTAATATCTGTGACATCGCTGCGGTTGGCAAGTTCAGCCGCCCGAAAAGCAAAGTTCATCCCGGCAGGATTCATAAAAGCGTCTGCGGCCTGCCAGCTCGTGGCCATCATACCCTCGGCCCACTGACTGAGCCGGGTGACCGCAGATTGGGCCTGACTGATTGCAGCGGCGGTGTTGGCGGCGGTTGAAGCGATGGCCGATGTCTGCAAACCGTGCACTCTATCAATCAGCGCTTCTAGGGGTAAAAACCGCTCTAGGGGGACGATTTCTTGGGAGACAGTCGGCGTAAATCCGACTAAAGTTGCCTGGTGGGCTGCTTCATCAATTACTACTGCCACATAGCCCGCCCGGTCATGCCATTCTTCTGGCGGGACGTAGCAGGTATTGTCTTGAGGCGCGATCGCCCGGCAAGAGAGCGTGCCGACACCGGGTACCTTTAAATCGGCAATATCGGCCATCATCTGCATAGCCGGGTTCCAACTATCACTTTCCTCAATGCGGGTAGGAATGTCCATTAGCTGTAAATAGGTATTGACCGCACATACCGCCAGGATATTGCGACGAATGTTTTGGGCCTTGTCGCCGAAAGGGCACTGTTGAGCAAAGCGCTGGGCGACTTCTCCAAATTCAGCGGTCAGCGGTAAGGGAATGCCAATGTGGTGAGAGCTTTGAGTGACCATGCGTTTAACTCCGGATTGATTCCTGACAGGGATTTAAGGGTAAAGAAGTGAAAATGGGGAACGGGCCAAAAAAGAAAGCTGTATAAAAGAAGACTTCAAAGAAATCTCTTCGATCAGCTATCAATGGCCGGATCTGTTCTTTAGCAGTAAGAACAAATATGAAAAGACAGCGCCTTACCAGTAGCCCTGGGATTGACCAAACGCTCTCAGCCGCTTCAGGCATTGACGCTGATAAAAGCTGCTGAGCGTGCCGATAGAAATGCCATATTCCGCTGAGAGGGTTTTCCAGGAAGTTTCTGGCGGCAGTCGCTTGAGAATTAGCAGTTGAGCGGTGACCTGAGGATAGCCGGTGATGCAGATGCTTTTGAGTTCATTGCTGGGGTCGGCTTCGGCCCAGTCTCTAACCTGATCTAACCAGGGGGGAATGTCGGGCGGAGCCGGTAGGCGATCAATGGGGTCGAGGAGGCCGTCTTCAGTTCGGACGCTAGCAGGAGAGACGGTTGTCGCTAGCTGACGGTTTTCAGCAATTTGAAAGTCTTGCAGGCGGCGGCGGAGATAGGCATTTAGCCAGGTAATGGGGTTGGCGATGTCGGGATCGTAAGCCCGAGTGGTGGTGGCTTCGCAGAGGTTGCGACAAAAGTAAATCCAGGTTTGCTGAAGGGCATCGGGGTAGTAGGCCGCTGAGCTGTGCCAAAGCTGTCGGCTGATGATGCGCACGAGCTGAGTTAACCCCTTTTGCCGCTGCGGGCTACCGACCGGATGGCGGCAGGTCTCTTTCACAAGCTGTTTGAGCTGTTTGAGCTGGTTGGCGCGATCGCCCTCTGAATTATCTGGTGAGCTGCCCATACGCTGAAGCAAGGTGTGTTGACTCGAAAATGCACCCATTTGACCTCCACTGAAACTTTACGCTTATTTACCTGTCAGGGACAACTTAAAAAGTTCTGCAAAGCGGGACGTAAATTTCAATAATATTTTTCAGGCGATGGTGACAGATGGCTTTCTGGCCCAGACTATCCGCTAGAGTACGTAATAGCACGGATAACTAAACCACGGTTAAAAAAGCGACAAAAGCTTCTAAAACACCCTGACGGGCTGCTGGCAAAAAGAAAGACTAATCAAGCTAGCCAACGGCTCGGCAAAACATCATTTCATACGGTGTCTGATCATGAGTATCTTTGAAAAGTTTGGTTCTATCGCTTCGGCTTTGCGGGGATCACGACCGTCACGGCCGCTTAACCCCCCGAAACCTGGCAGCCCATTTTCGGCGGCGGGCGGGACGCGCGTAGGCAATGATGGCGCTGGCCAGGCTGGTCGTCCGCCCATGGTAGCGGCTTCCCTCATTTCTGGCGACCAGCAAGCGTAGACTGGTCAAATCTGCTGGCCAAGCTTTCGGCTAGTAGCACAGCGGTCGCTACACTGATAGCGGTAAGAAGCGATCGCTGGCTGACATATGTTTTCTGCTCTAGCTGCTGTCATGGTGGCGCTACCGACCTCGACAGTTGGATCTGAACTGCCTGAATTGCGCATTCAAACGACGCTAATCGGTCAGTCTGATGCGCCAGCAGGCGAAATCAGCCAGTTGCTGAGAGACGCCGATGAGCAGAGCTTGGCCGGAGACAATGTAGGGGCGATCGCCCGCTACCGTCAGGCGCTAGACCTGATCGACCGGCAGTCTGACCCAGATTTGAGGCTGAGGGCTTATGCGCTGTATAGCTTGGGCTACGCCTATTCAGAGATAGCGGCGTACGATCTGGCTTTGCCTGAGCTAGAGGCTTCGCTGGCGCTATATCAAGATTTTGCAGCAGATAATAATGTCGACGAACCGAACGACGCCGAGATTCTGGTTTTTCTATTCGTAGCGATTGGCAAGGTCTATCACGAGCAGTCTCGCTTTGTCACTGCCCTGACTTACTATCAGCAGGGACTCAACGGTGAGGAATCAGAGACACAGGCAGTCTTGTTGCATAATATCGGGGCGCTACAGACTGAGATTGGTCAGTTTGCCGAAGCGGAGGTTGCCCTACGTTCAGCAGTTCGCTTAAGTGAGCAAATCGGCTATGTCGAGGGAGAGGCCAGCGCCGGATTTTCTTTGGGCTTGGTCTATGAGCGGCAGCAGAACTATCCGCAGGCGATCGCAAGCTACCTGACAGCAATCGACCTGTTCGAGCGCACTGATGAGCCCGGTCGGAGAATTCGGGCCTATAACAATTTGAGTGCGGTGTATCTCCAACAGCAGGATTACGCTGCGGCCAAAGCAGCGCTAGATCAAGGATTTGACCTGTTAAAAGCGGTGGACGATCCCATTGAACGCGGGGTACTGCTCAATAGCCTCGGATCTTTTTACCAGGCGGTGGGCAAGTTGGATCTGGCCTGGGAGCAGTCTTTTCGGGCGCTGCAAGTAAGCAGGCAAACGGGTGATAAGGGTGGCGAAATTGCGGTACTGCAAAATCTGGGCGATCTTATGGTCGCCCGTGAGCAGCCTGAGTTGGCAATTTTCTTTTACAAGCAGGCGATCGCTCAAATCGAAACCATCCGTCAGGATTTGCGACAGCTCTCCCCATCGGCACAGCAGCAGTACACCCTGACGATTGAAGATCTGTACCGCAATTTAGCCGGTCTGCTTTTGCAGCAAGGCCGGACAAGCGAGGCTCTACAAATCTTAGATTTGCTGAAGCTACAGGAGGTCAAAGCTTACCTGCATGACGGTCAGGCAGATGGCGTCAACCGGCAAGACCCGCTCAATACGCCAGCAGAAGAAGCACTCGTGCAAATGCTGGGCGACCTGCCCGCCGCGACGTCTCTTGCTGACTTTTTGAAATTGCCCGCCGCGATCGCCCTATCAACTGCTGCTACAACCCCTGGTGGCGAGTCTTTTGAACTTCAGTCTATTGAGGACTTGCAGGCGGCACTAGCGGCGCAGCCAGTCAAAACAGCGGCGATCTATCCGTTGATTTTGAGCGATCGCCTGGAAATCATCCTGATCACGCCCGATGGCTCCCTACAGAACTACACAACGCGCATCACATCGGCTGAGCTGACGCAGACGGTGGCCGACTTGCAAAGAAAGCTCAGTACGGATGTAAACGATCCCCAACGCGCTGCCCAACAGCTTTATGACTGGCTCATTCGCCCGCTAGAAGGCGCTCTAGCCGATAGCCAAATTGAGAATATTATCTACTTGCCCGATGGTGTGCTGCGCTATGTGCCGATTGCCGCGCTTTACGACGGCCAGCAGTGGTTTGCCGAAAAATATCAGTCGCATAACATTACCGCTGCCGCGCTCGGCGATCTGACTGAGAAAAATCCGCTGCCCTTGAGTGTATTAGCGGGAGCCTTCACCGACGACATTGCGGCGTACGAGATAAAGATAGGACAACAAACCTTCACCTTCGCCGGTTTGTCCGCCGCTAAGCAGGAAATTCAAAACTTAGAGAACACCGTTCCTGACACCCTTACCCTGCTCGACCAAGACTTTACGCCAGAAAGTATGCTGAACGCAGTCGGCAACCATCGAATTGTTCACTTGGCCACCCATGCTAAGTTTGTCCATGGTCAGCCGGAGGAGTCTTTTATTTTGTTTGGCGATGGCAGTACGGTGAATATGCGAGATATTCGGCAGTGGCGCTTACCCGATGTGGATTTGATCGTCTTTAGCGCTTGCCAAACGGGGGCGAGTGTAGAGGGAGACGGAAAGGAGATCTTAGGACTGGGCTTTCAGGTGCATCAGATGGGGGCAGGAGCGGCGATCGCTTCCCTCTGGTCAGTGAACGATGTTGCCACAGCAGCCCTGATGAGCGAGTTTTACAAAGCGCTCAGTACCGGACAGACCAAAGCACAGGCACTACAGCAGGCGCAGCTTAAGCTAATTAACAACGAAAACTACCGCCATCCCTATGATTGGGCAGGGTTTATTCTGATTGGGAATGGGCTTTAGATAGAAGGCAGGAGGCAGGAGGCAGGAGGCCAAGCTTCTATTGATCCAGTTACTTAGACCGGCGAGCCGGATCACTGTGTATATCCATTGCGCAGCGAGTGCCTTGGGGGGGCCGTTAGCTTCCAAGCCTCAGCCGTTGGGTTTCCAAACTACAGAGTTCTAACTAAAAGTATTAGAATGTGCCACTTATGCACATGTCCTTGATAGAATCACTGATGCGTATCGGCATTGCCGTCTTGCCGACAGCTTGACGGCCCGTTAGCAAATCGACAGGCTGTCGATAAAATGTACAAGGAGATCACTCATGGCACTCTCAGAAGGCATTACCGCCCCGAATTTCACTGCTAAAGATGATGAAGGCAATTCAGTATCTTTGGCTGATTTTGAAGGAAAGACCGTCGTTCTTTACTTTTATCCCAAAGACGATACGCCGGGCTGTACCAAGGAAGCCTGTAGTTTCCGCGATTCTTACGCTGATTACGAAGGCAAAGATATTGCCGTTTTAGGCGTTAGCCGCGACGATGAAACCTCTCACAAGGCGTTTAAAGATAAGTTCAGCTTGCCTTTTCCTTTGATTGTAGATACGGACGGTACGATTTCGCAGGCTTATGAAGTAGAGGGCGGCGGCTACTCTAAGCGAGCAACTTTTGTGATTGATGGCAAGGGCGTGATCACAAAAGTGTATGAGAGTATTAAGACCGATACCCATGCGACTGACATTTTGGCAGACTTGAAGATGTAGGTGAATCCAGGGCGCTGCTGTAGCCCCAGTTAATGCATGGCTCAAACGGTATTAGTGCTGGGCGGTAATGGGCGAATTGGACGTAGCGTTGCCGCCGACGTTCTCACCCATACAGCCGCTCAGGTGACGGTGACCGGTCGCCTGACAACAGCGGCGTTTGAGCTAAAAGATCGGCAGAGATATCAGCGGTTGGATTTGGCAGATGAGGCGGCGGTAGAGCAGGCGATCGCCCAACACGATCTGACTATTCACAGTGCGGGGCCATTTCGCAGCCGCAATCATCACGTGCTGCTAAGCTGCATTGCTCAGGGCAAGCCTTACCTCGATGTCGCCGATAGCCCTGACTATGTCAGACAAGCCCTGACTTACCGGCACCAGGCTGAGGAAGCGGGCGTCACAGCGGTAGTCAGCACGGGCATTTTTCCGGGAATTTCAGGCAGCATGATGCGCCAGGGTATCGAACAGCTAGACAGCGCTGAAAAAGTTCACTTGAGCTATTTGGTCGCAGGGTCAGGCGGGGCGGGCGTGACGGTGATGCGAACGACGTTCATCGAATTGCAAACGCCGTTTGTATCAAAAATTGACGGGCGCTGGCAGGAGATTGAGCCTTACAGCGAGCGAGAAGTGATTGATTTTCCTCGCTATGGTCGGGGCGGCGTGTACTGGTTTAATACGATAGAGGCGTTCACAGTCGCTGAGACCTTTCCGGAGGTCAAAACCATTGTGACAAAGTTCGGCTCCGTGCCGGACTACTACAACCGGCTGACCTGGCTGATGGCCCGGATGCCCAAAGCGATCCTTAAAAATCATCAGGTGATAGAGTCGCTTTCACACATCAGCTATCGGATGACCCAGGTAACCGATCCGCGTACCGGGGTGGGCATTTCCATGCGGACGCAAATTGAGGGCGAAAAGGACGGACAGCAGGCGACGTATGTGGCTACCTTTGACCATGAGGATACGGCTTACTGTGCGGGCAGTGGCACGGGGGCGATCGCGCAGCTCATCCTCGCTGGTAGGCTAGCAAAACCCGGCATATGGCCAGTAGAACAGGTGCTTTCGACCGCGCTATTTGAGGAGACGTTGGCTGAGCGAAAGCTGACGGTGAATCGTCTGAGCTAAAGGCAATGCTGTCTGGTTGAGCTGCCTGGCTTATCTGCCCGGCTTATCTAAGGGAGGCGCTACATTGACCAGGGCCAACATTTTGCCAGCCCAGGTAGTAAGTATTACCAGAAATCACATTAATGGAACCCTCGCCATAAACCTGGCAGTTGCCAATCCCAGGACAGTTGATTTGCCCTTGAATTTGGTACGGTTGCTGGCCAGTAGCCACTTCAAAAGTGCTGCTGTTGCCCGATGGGGAGAAAGATTGGCCGCCAATACCGATAGCAATCGGTAAGCTACAGGCAAAACTATCGCCTGTGTAAGCCACGTTGATAGACGCGGTTTGAGCAGGTGGCGTCGGCTCGGGGCTAGGGCCGGGGTCAGGATTCGGGTCGGGAGCAGGCGTAGGTATTGGCTGAGGTGCAGGGTCAGCTTTACCAAAAAGCTCCTGCCACCACCAGGGAGAGGTTCCTCCCGCCAAAAGGGCGACGATAACAGGGATAGCGATCTGCCAAAATACGCCATTCCCTTTATTGCCCTCTGACATCTTCTAGTTCCTCAAGTAACCCTATTCGTTTCAGGATCGACATACACAGATATAGCAGATCTGTACATACAGTCAACAGGTCAAGAAAGGCT
>JBBQAC010000181.1:0-9377 GCA_038315915.1 Phormidesmidales cyanobacterium | reverse complement strand
ATCGACTTCGCCCAGGGCGCGAATGAGTTCTGCTAGCTGGGGTTTGCCGTAGAGGTCGACGCCGTAGTTAGTTGTGATCTGGGAAATCAGAATGATTTCTTGAACGCCTTGAGCAGCGAGCTGATGAGCTTCGGCGACGATGGACTCAATGGGGCGCGATCGCTGCTTACCCCGCAAATGAGGAATGATGCAAAAAGCGCAGGCGTAGTCACAGCCTTCGGCCACCCGCACATAAGCAACGCCTTCTGAAGTAGTGCGGTAGCGCGGCACGGTTTCATCAGCGATGTAAGTCGGCTCAGCCGAAACTGCCTTTACTCGCTCACCCGCTTCGGCCCGCTCGATGACCTCGACTATTTTGTGGTAGTCACCAGTGCCGACTAGCGCAACGGCTTCGGGAATTTCTTCTAGCAGTTCATCTTGAAAATGCTGGGCCAAGCAGCCGGTAATCACAATTTTCTTGTCGGCTTCGGCAAGTTCTACCAGCGTTCGCACGGATTCTTCTCTAGCGGCTTGGATGAAGCTACAGGTGTTGACTATGACGTAGTCTGCCAGTTCTTCATTGGCATCTACGCCATAGCCTGCCTCCACGAGTAGGCCAAGCATATGCTCGCTGTCTACCCGGTTCTTCTCGCAGCCTAAATGTGAAACTGCAATAGTGGGTTTGCGTCCCATGAAAGATTCTCTCGGTTAAAATGGTGAGCTATGCAAGGCCCGTGCCACAGAGCAGGTGTAGCGATCGCCCCGTGAATGGCCGTATAAGTTGCGCAATAGCAGTCGGCAAATCTTCTACAGGTGGATCATAACATAACTACATAATTGGCGAAGGGAAGCAGGCAGTGGATGCAATCGCCCCAAATTATTGAATCGACTATTTCACCGACGTATCAAACTCTGATCGCGGGCTGTTACTGTAGATCGAGATCAATAAAAACCCCCGTGGACTTAACCCAGATTTTCAATACGGCTAATCCCGCGATTGGCGTCGTTCATTTGCTGCCCTTGCCAACGTCTGCTCGCTGGCAGGGTGACCTGAAAGCGGTGATTGCCCGCGCTGAGCAGGAGGCGACGGCTCTAGCTGCCGGGGGCGTTCACGGCCTGATTGTCGAAAACTTTTTTGATGCGCCCTTTCCCAAGTCGCGGGTAGACCCGGCAGTCGTCAGCGCGATGACGCTGGTAGTGCAGCGACTGCAACAGCTAGTCGCTTTGCCGATTGGGATCAACGTGTTGCGTAACGATGCGCGGAGTGCGCTGGCGATCGCTACCTGCACCGCCGCCAGCTTCATTCGGGTCAATGTCCTCACGGGTGTGATGGCGACCGATCAGGGGCTGATCGAAGGCGAAGCGCACGAAATTTTGCGCTATCGTCGCGAGCTGGGTTCAGATGTCAAGATATTGGCCGATGTGCTGGTAAAACACGCGCGTCCTTTAGGGATGCCCAGTCTCACCACGGTGGTACAGGATACAATTCATCGCGGATTGGCCGATGGCGTGATTCTGTCGGGCTGGGCGACCGGGCAGCCACCGACGGTAGATGACTTAGAGCTAGCCAGAACCGCCGCCGGGGATACGCCCCTGTTTATTGGTAGCGGCGCGAATACCGACAACATCTCTCATCTGATTCGCTCGGTCGATGGCGTGATTGTCTCTAGCTCGCTCAAGCGCAAGGGGCAGATCGAGCAGTCAATTGATCCGATTCGCGTTCGAGAGTTTGTCGCGGCGTTGAATTTAGGGCTGACGGCCCGCAGTGAGAAGACGACTTCAGCAGAGCACTCAATGGCCCTGAAATAATCTCTCAGCATCGAGGTGAGCTGACCGAAAATTTTGGTTTAATGCGGGTATTTTTTGTCTAGGATGCTTTTAAGATCTTTTTGGGGCTTTTGCATCAAAACTCCAGGTCAAGTATTGTTGATGCGCTAGGTTCTGCCGTTCTTTGGACACTCGCTATGAGACGTCGTCGTCAAGAGACACTTTGGATTCACCGCTGGTCGCGACCGCTGATTGGGATAATCGCCACTGTAGGCGCGTTGGGTACGGGCTACCTGACGGCTGTCAAGCTGATGAACAGGACAGCAGCTTGTTTAGGTGGATGCGATCGCGTTCTCTCCAGCGAATGGGCCACGGTCTTTGGGCTACCGCTTACCCTGTTTGGCTTTTTGTCCTATCTTTCGATGCTGGTACTAGCAGTCTCGCCGCTGCTAGTCGATGCTGAGCGGGATAAGCCTCTGCGAACTAAGCTAGAGGGCTTAACCTGGCCGCTGCTGTTTGTCGGGGCGACCGGCATGATGATCTTTAGCGGCTTTTTGATGTACGTGCTGACTACTGACATTAAAGCAGTGTGTCTGTACTGTATTGCTTCCGCTACGATGACGGCGCTGATGTTTTTACTGACGGTGCTAGGGCGTCGCTGGGAGGATCGCGGTCAGCTTATGTTTACCGGCGCGATTGTCGCAATAGTGGCTCTGGTCGCGACTTTTGGTATCTATGCGGTGCCCGGTGGCCCGTTGAGTACCGGCACTCAGGTAAGCGAGACTGCGTTAGAACCAGGCGCTGGCGAACCGATTACGACGCAGTCTGGAGAGGCTGAAGTCGCTCTGGCGAACCATCTTACCGAAGTTGGGGCTAAGATGTACGGCGCTTACTGGTGTCCTCACTGCCACGACCAAAAGCAGCTATTTGGAAGAGAAGCAACCGGCAAGATTCCCTACGTGGAATGTGCGCCGGATGGAAAAAACGCACAGCCTGCTGTTTGTCAGGCGGTGCCGGAAATTGAAGGCTATCCGACTTGGGCGGTGAACGGTCAGTTCCTGGAGGGGGCTCAAAGCTTGGAGACGCTGGCGCAGGCGTCGGGGTACGGGGGGCCGACAGACTTTCTGAATTAAGGCGTCGAGAGTAGCCGAAACCTACTGTTGCCAATGGGATTTCAGATCGAGTTTGGCGGTAAGTTCGCTGCGGATCTGGCTCATGATTGAGTCTTCGTCGAGGTCACTGAGGATTTTGGCGACGACGGCTTTGGGGCTATCGTTACCCCAAGTGGCTCCGTTGGCAAGGTAGGTTTTGGTGACCTGGGCGATCGCATAAGTAGACACCCCTGACACTGCCGCTTGCGTTAGTGCCACCGAAACATACGGCGTTGCCGTCAGCCCGCCAGTCGGAATCGCCGCTGCCGCCAAAATGCTCTTGAGCCCGCTCAGCCCGAAGCTAACTACTAGCTCACTGGCGGTCAGCGAGCCCATGGCCAGGGCAATTTTTTGCAGAAGTTGAGCCGCGCCTTTTTGCGTCATTTCTAGTCCGTAAATGCGGGCGAGGACGACGATTAAGGCAATGTCAATGGCTGCGCCGCTGAGCAAATCGACCACTGTTAAAGGGTTGAGGGCGACGGCAATTGACTTGGTGATGACGGTTTTCCAAATGGTGTCATCGGCGGCGCGATCGCGCAGAGCCAGCTTTTGCGCGACCACCTGCTGATTGATCTCATCGGCATACAGCAGAGTATTCAGCGCGATCAAGGCTTTCCCTTCCCGATGCAAAATATTTAAGATTTTGAGCTTAAGGGTGCTGACATCGGGCGCGGTACGCTCAGTGCGAGTGTTGAACTGGCCGCTGGCCGTCTTGACTGCTTGGGTGACCAGAGGCGCGGCAGCAGCGGTAATAATGTTCTCGGGCGGCAGCAGATTTGCTAATCGTTCTACACGCAGCAGGGTCAAAATTTGCTCCCGGTCAGCAGTCGCATACTGATCGATTTTGTTGAAAACCAGCAGCATTGGTTTGCCTGCCTGTCGCAGTTCGCCCAAGGCAGTGTACTCAAGCTGGGTCAGATCGCCCGCCACCACAAACAGTATCAGGTCGGCCTGATGGGCGATTTTTTGAGCGATCGCCTGCCGCCGCTCACCCCCAACCTCATCAATGCCGGGCGTATCGATCAGCTCTACGCGTGCCGCCTGCTGATTGGGCCGCTGATCGGGCAGCGTGGCGCGGTAAATATCGTCCTCCCCCTCAGATGGGTGCGTCTGCCAAAGCACGCTTTCAGCCTGACGAGTTACCCCATGCAGTGGCCCGGTCTGAAAAATGGGCTGGCCCACTAGCGCATTGAGCAGGGATGACTTGCCCCGGCCCACCATGCCGAAGACCGCAATGTGAACCACCTGGTTTTCTAGCTTGTGCAGCACGCTGTGGAGATGGGTGATCTCGGTTTCGAGACCGGCCCGTTCGCGCGAGGAGAGATCGAGCTTTGTGATCAGGCTATTAACCGCAGCGATCGCCTGCTCGTAGCGCAGATCTTCCGTGAGCTGCTCAAAATCTTTCATGACCAAGAATTAAGCTACCTGTCTTAACGAGCACCTCTACCAGCATAGGAGAGCAGCCGGTCAAAGTCGGGTGCGGTCGAGGGGCGGTAAACCCTTCTCAAATTGCCTCACCTCACTGACTATCGGATAAACAGTGAGAGAATAAAGGCGATCTCTTATTATTTTTTTAGCACTCATGGAGTTTGAAAGTACCGCACAGCGTGCCTGCTACAAAAGAATCGTGCCGTGGATGGAAGATCTATTCGGCGAAGCCGCTGTTGTGTTTGAAGACGAGCCGCTGTTTATCGTGACGATTGGTTCGGCGGTTGCGTCTACCCGGGTGGTGCCCTGGGCTGACAACGATGCGCTGATTACCACCCGCTCTTTTGTGGTCACCGACATCACAGTCACACCGGAGCTTAGCTATTATCTACTGCGGGCCAACAACGGTATTCAGTTTGGTCGCTTTGCTCTCGATGGCGAAAACGATATTGTCTTCGAGCACAGCCTGGTGGGGTCAACCTGCGACCAGATCGAACTGAGGCAATCTGTCACGACCGTTATCCGCCTGGCAGATGACTACGACGATGAAATTGTCGCTCGCTGGGGCGGCCAAAGAGCGCTAGAGCGCTGGTCGTCATAGGCAGTTACCAATCGCCACTATAATCAGCCAATCGGTGCCCTAGAATTGTGACAGTTCAAAAATTGGACGTTAATGCAGGGATAGGTGATCGATGCATGATCGTTGGACTTTATGACGCGCGATTTTTCCGGACAAAGACTACGAGGCCGGTCTTTCAAAGGCCAGGATCTGACCGGGGCTAATTTTAGCCACACGCAAATTCAGGGCGCTAACTTTGCTCACGCTGTGCTTACCGGAGCGAACTTCTGCGGTACAAAAGCGGGGGTGGGACACTGGATTATGGCCCTTTTATTGCTGCTAATGGGACTGAGCGGCTTGACGGTAGGGCTGTTTGGCAATGCGATCGCCGATACGGTCAACAGCAGCTACCTGCATTATTTCGGCCCTCGCGATGCGACCATTGTTTTTTGTACTTTCTTCACGTTCAGCTTCCTGCTTTTAGCCCGAGATCTCATTACGGCGGTAGTGGCTACTGTGCTAGGCGGGCTCATTGTTTGGTTTTCCCTCTTTCTATGGGAATTTTCTCGCACTCACAAATTCCTGGCCTCGCTGGTAGGACAAGAATCCTCCACCTCTGATGTGATCGTTACGATCAACGTCTTCTGGCTGGGACTCAGCGTTGTGCCTACGCTTTGCGCCGTGCTGATGGCCAGCGCTCACTTTCAATCGCATCGTCGCCAGTTGCCCGGTCGGTTTGAAATCACTACCTTGCTGTGCGCCCTGGCTATGGCTATTCCTGGCGCAGTGAGCTTTGCAGGTGTGCTGGCGAAAATTAACGCTCCCCTTGACGCCATTATTCTCTGGAGCCTGAGCCTGCATATCACCGGGCGAATTTTGCGCAATCACCCCCGCTACACCTGGCTGCGATCAGCGGCATTGGCATTAGCAACCTGGCGTAGTACCTGTTTTCGGCAGACGCAGCTCCAGCAGGCTAACTTTTTGGGTGCACGGCTCAGCGCGACTGACTTTACGGGCGCTCAGCTCATCGGTACCCGCTTTTATGGAGCGCATTTTTTAGACTACGCCCGGGCTGGCACAACGCTTCTCAACCAGACAGAGGTGTGTCAACTGCTGGTCGATGGGCAGGTAAGGCAGTCTTATGCGGGCTGTAATTTGCGGGGCGCGTATCTAGCTAATGCGGCTTTAACCGGCGCTGACTTCACCAATGCTGACCTTTCTCAGGCTGATTTTACGGGCGCACAGCTCGACGATGCGATTTTTACCCGAGCCCAGGTGATTGGTACCTGCTTTCGCGAGGCGCAGATGACCGGTAGCTGTATTGAATCGTGGAATATTGATACCACCACTCAAATCGACGGGGTGGTTTGTGACTATATTTACCTGCTTGGTCAGCGGCAGGAGCGCCGGCCAAGCGATGGTCAGTTCGAGCCGGGTGACTTTTCTAAACTGTTTCAAGATGTGCTGCATACCGTCGATCTTATTTTTCGGCAGGGGCTGGATATGTCGGCTTTTATGAGTGCCTTTCAGCAGGTGCGATCGCAAAGCGAAGAAATCGCGCTGCGCAGCATTGAAAACAAAGGCGACGGCGTAGTTGTCGTCAAAGTGGAAGTCCCTGAAGATGCGCCTAAGCCCGCACTACACTCCGCCCTCACTCAAGCGTATGACCAGGCGTTACGGCAAATAGAGGCTCGCTATCAAGCAGCCTTAGCAGCCAAAGATGAGCAGATTACGCTGTACCGACAGCATCAAAGCGAGCTTTCTCAACTCACTCGGTTGCTGAGCCAACCGGCAGTGCGTGTAACTGTCCCAATTCCTGGCAAGCGAGCCGTTCTGAAGCTAGGCCAGCTAGAAAAAATGGGCATTCCGGTAACGCTTCAGCTTGGCAATGAAGGGGCGCTGCCACAGCTAGAGGTGACCGGTTGGCTACCGGCTGGAGACCTGCTGCTGGCGACTCAGCAGCGATGGCAAATTGCCTACCGACAGGTCTACCGGCAATCGACCCGAATTGATGTATCTGCTGTGCAGATAACTAATATCAGCTATCAGGAGCTGTTTGAAGGCTGTCGGGGAGCTGACCTCGATCTCACCGGACAGATCAATGATTGGTTTAATTCAAAGCGGTTTCAACCGGTGCGTGACGCTTTGCTATCGGCACTCGATCCGACTGATTCGATCCGGCTTGTGCTGCAAACAAACAATCTGCAAATTCGAGCGCTGCCGCTACATTTGTGGGAATGGTTCGAGCGCTATACCCGTGCAGAGCTGGTGCTGAGCGAGCCCATATATCGTCAGGCAACAGCGCTAGAGACGCCGTCGAATCAGGTCAAGATTCTGGCGATTTTGGGAGATGGCCGGGGGCTGGATATTCAGCGCGATCGCTATCTGCTAGAGCAGCTCCCTGACGTTTCGCTGACCTGTCTGGTCGAGCCAATGCGATCGCAGCTCAACGACAGTCTGTGGGAGCAGCCGTGGGATATCTTATTTTTTGCTGGCCACAGTAGCCGTATTGATCAGCGGCAGAAGCTCCGCATCAATTCCACTGAAGGACTGGCCCTCAGCGAACTCAAATACGCGCTCAGAACCGCTATCGAACGCGGTCTCAAGCTGGCTATTTTCAACGCCTGCGACGGACTCCAGCTCATTCAAGAACTCAGCGCAGATCTCTCCTTACCGCCGACCATCGTCATGCGTCATCCCGTCCCCGATATCGTGGCTCAAGCTTTTCTCAAGCATTTTCTGACCGCCTTTTCTCAAGGCTCGCCCCTTCATCAGGCCGTCCGCGAAGCCAGAGAAAGATTGCAAGGACTAGAATCGCAGTTCCCCTTCGCGACCTGGCTCCCTGTGCTATGCCAAAATCCAGCCGCGCAGCCGCTGACCTGGGAACAGCTAAAAGGAAGCGAGGACTGAAGTAATCCTCAATCCTCGACTTTCCTATTCTCTGCTTTTCAGATCCGCGCTGCTACCGACCTAACGGCCAATACCCACATAGCGGAAGCCAGCCAGCTCTAACTTCTCCTGATCGAGGAAGTTACGACCGTCAATCATCACCGGCGCGTTCATCAAGCTAGCCATTTTCTTGTAGTCCAGCTCTCTAAAGTTAGCCCAGTCGGTCACGAGTACCAAAGCGTCACAGCCATCGGCCAGTCGCTCGGGATCGGTTTCGACAATCACCCCCGACAGGCCATTGCGGATGCCGCTTTGAGACACAATTGGATCGTAGGCTTTGACCCGAGCGCCCAGACGGTTCAGGCTTTCAATCATGATCAGCGAAGGCGCGTCGCGCATGTCGTCGGTATCCGGCTTAAAGGTCAGGCCCAGCAGACCGACGGTCTTACCTTTCAAAATTTTCAGCACCCGCTGAAGCTTTTCAACCGTGAGCAGCCGCTGGCGGTCGTTCACCCGAATAGTGGACTTGAGCAGTTCCGCTTCGTAGCCGTAGTCGTCAGCGGTATGAACCAGCGCCGACACGTCTTTAGGGAAGCAAGATCCGCCCCAGCCGATGCCCGCCTGTAAGAATTTACTGCCAATGCGCGAATCTAAACCGATGCCCTGAGCCACCTGGGTGACATCTGCGCCAACGCGATCACAAATATTCGCCACTTCGTTAATAAAGCTGATCTTAGTAGCCAGAAACGCATTCGAAGCGTACTTCACCATTTCGGCAGAGCTGAGGTCGGTGACCACCACTGGCACTGGTGGCAGGGACTGATCAACGGCAAATTTGCGCTCTACGATGGGCGTATAGAGTTCTTTCATCATGGTGATCGCTTTGTCGCTACCGCTACCCAGCACAATCCGATCTGGGTTGAAGGTGTCATACACCGCCGAGCCCTCGCGCAAAAACTCGGGATTGCTAACCACGTCAAACACCGCATCCACTGCCGGTGCCTTCACTGCTGGTGCGCCCGCTCCGACCGGCACCTTCTGACGTTCGGCAATGCCATCTAGCACGATCATACGCACCCAGTCACCGGAGCCAATGGGCACAGTTGATTTATTGACAATGACCTTATGGCCACCGTTGAGATGTTCGCCAATCCCTCGGGCAACGGCTTCTACGTAGCGGGTATCGCTTTCACCTGTCGGCAACGCCGGGGTGCCGACTGCAATAAACAAAATGTCGCCGTGGCTGACCCCTGCGCCTAAGTCAGCCGTAAATTCTAAATTCCCAGATTCCATTGAGGACTTCATCAAGTCTGACAGTCCGGGCTCATAAATCGGCGACTGGCCCGACTTCATGAGCTGCACTTTCTCTTCATTATTGTCGACGCAGATCACATGATGACCGATATGGGATAGGCATACTCCCGTGACAAGACCTACGTAGCCGGTTCCAATAACGCAAACACGCATGATAATAAAGCTCTCTAATGGGTTAACAATTTTGGTCGTGGGTGGCTATGTTTGATTTAAGACGCTGTAACTGCGGCTTCACCTCGTGGGTTGCCCAAATTTTCACTGAGTGTGCCGTTGGCTGCCATGCGATCGCG
>JBBQAC010000114.1:0-13464 GCA_038315915.1 Phormidesmidales cyanobacterium | reverse complement strand
TATTCCGCTTGGATTTGGAAGTTTTCTTCTTGGGAACCGCCATGAGAGTATGCGTCTACAAAATCTTAACAACCTTGCAAGTGTAGTGCATTTTTGAAGCGGGTGAAAGGGGCCTGCTTAAGCAATCTGTCACTCGCTATTTATTTTGTACTGTAAGCAGTTGCTTAAAAGTGCTGAAACCCTCGGTGGGTGAGCGTTGTAATCGCTGGATCAAGATCTGGTGAAACGAGCTGCACGGTGCCGGTATCAGTCGTGATGCCAATCGCGATCGCCCACCCCTGCCGAGTGACCTGCTGAGCCAAATCAGGCGGCAAACACAGCACCAGCTCAAAGTCTTCACCGCCGTAAAGCGACCAGTCTAAAGCTGTCTGATCGCCTACGACAGCGCTGAGCTGGGGAGGGAATGGAATGCGATCGCGCTCAATCATCATCCCAACTTTACTGCTACGGCTGATTTGCAGCAGCGCATTGGCCAAACCATCGCTACTATCCATGCCTACAATCGTTAGACTCTGCAAGGAAGTAAGTTGATACAGATGCTCAACCAGGTCGAACCTGGGCACTGGCTGTTGATGCGCCCTGATCCAGCCCTGCGTTACTGCCGTCGACTCTAGCTCTCCTAGCAGTACGGCAAGACCAGCCCGAGACGCTCCATGCGGGCCACTCACCACCACGCTCATGCCAGGAACAGCCGTATCCCGGCGAATCGCTCGCTCGGGGCGAACCTGCCCCAACGCCGTAATCGCTACCGTACGCTGCTGAGCCCGACAGATATCGCCGCCGACAATCGCGCCGCCGTACGCTGCCAGACAGCCCGCCATGCCCTGATATAGCGCTTCCAGCCAAAGCCAGGGCGTCTCTCCAGGTAAGCCCAAAGAGACGGTAATGCCTAGAGGCTTTGCCCCCATTGCCGCCAAGTCTGAGAGATTGGCGGCAGCGGCTCGCCAGCCAACGGTAAAGGGGGGCGTGGTGCGATCGCTAAAATGCACCGTATCAACCAGCAAATCAGACGTGACCACAAGCTGATGCTCAGGCGACACAGCGATCAGCGCCGCATCGTCACCAACAACTTCAGCGCAAAAGGGCCGCAGCCGCTCAATCAGCGCTAGTTCACCAATTTCCGCAACGGTCAGGGTTGCCGCTTCAGCTTGGCTCAACGAGGTTATCGAGTCCATCGACCACCCTAGCCGAAATAATCTTGTCGCCTTCCTTCATCTGCCGCAGCACATCTTTCCCTTCAATGGTGTAGCCAAACACCGCGTAGCGACCGTCTAACAAATTTCGCCCGGCTGGCGTTAACCCCGCTTCAAATAAGAAAAAGAAAAACTGAGAAGAGCCGCCATCGTTATCGTTTCCAGGTCGCGCCAAGGCGAGCGAACCGAGCGCATTAAAAGGCAAAACCGGATCGTCCAGGTAGCGGCCAATTTGCTCCAGGGTAAAGCTATAGACCGGCTTGTCGTCGCCTTCTACAAGTATCTCTAGCGGAATCGCCCGATACTCGCCAGTTTTAGGGTCGATATAGCCCTCTTCGGGGCCATCGGGATCGCCGGTTTGTAGCACGTAAAAGTCCTCAGCCCGGATAAAGGGCAGGCCGTCGTAAAACTTTTTGTTAACCAGATCGACAAAATTGCCAGCCGTCACTGGTGCACTGTAGCCATCGGCGACTACTGTGACATTGCCCTTAGTCGTCTCAAACTCTACTGTGGCGCGTCCTTTGAGCTGAGGCAAGTCAGCATATTCGGCAGGCACTTCAAAAGGGTAGCCACTGACCATCAGCTCCTCTACTTCACCAACCTGGTCGAGCATGAGCTTGCGCTGCACCCACACGCCTTCTTTATCCTCAGCGTCAGCAGCAGCGCGGATGGGCTCTAAATCAGCAACAAGGCTATCTAGTAGCGTCGCAGCCTTCTCCTGGCGATCTGCCGGGACAGCAGCCAAAATCGCATCGCGCTTACGGGTTAGCACCCGTTCAACCTTTGACAAATCTTTTTTGATCGGCCCCCAGCGCTTGCTGCGCAGCCACTCTGAAAGCCCTTCTAACTCGCCCTGGATCTGACGAATTTCAGAATTGTCGATAGGCAGAGCGTAGCGCAATAGGGCCGCGCCGTCGGTTACCGCGTTGCCGGGGGGCAGCCCCGCGTGAGCAGGCGCTGCGCCTAGCCAGCAGACCGCACAGAGAACCGTAGAAACCACCCAGCTAAAAGAGGCTTTTATGAAGCGTTTCGTCAGGCATTTTCTCAGAGACACTCGGCTGATAAAAGCAGGCTTTCGCAAAGTCATGGGGAATAAAAGCTTTGAAACAAAGCTTTGTCAGAGACGTTCATTCCCGATCTTGCCATAGTCTGGGGCATAGTTTAGCGGTAGATGCGATGTTCTGTAGCCTTGGTCACCTCGCTGGGGATGAGCCATTCACCCGAGGCCACTCAGCGCTAGAGGCTTACGCTGTCAGCACTTACCTGGAGTAATTGGCCTGCGGGTGAACCTTTGAGCGGTACAATAAGGGCCGACTGCCTTAGCACACTTTCAGCTATCACCATGATCTCAAGCAACGATTTTCGCACTGGTACCAGCATTGAGCTAGATGGCTCTGTGTGGCGCGTCGTTGAGTTTTTGCATGTAAAACCCGGTAAAGGCTCTGCTTTTGTGCGCACCAAGCTAAAAAATGTCCAGACTGGCAGCACAGTTGATCGCACTTTCCGAGCGGGTGAGACAATGCCGCAGGCGGTGCTTGAAAAAAAGACTATGCAGCACACCTACAAAGAGAACGATCAGTACGTCTTCATGGACATGGAAACCTATGAAGAGAACCGCCTGAGCGAGGCTCAAATTGGCGAGGGTGTGAAGTATATCAAAGAGGAAATGGAAGTCAACGTCCTGATGTGGAATGATCAGGTGCTAGAGGTGGAACTGCCGAATTCGGTGACGCTTGAGATTACCCAAACCGACCCCGGCGTAAAAGGCGATACGGCAACTGGTGGAACCAAGCCTGCGATTGTTGAGACGGGCGCTCAGGTGATGGTGCCACTATTCATCGTTCAGGGAGAAAAAATCAAAGTCGACACCCGCAACGGTAGCTACCTGGGCCGTGAAACCTGAGCGGAGCCGCTGAGCGAATATATAAGATATGGAGTTTTTAAATTAGTGAATCTTAGTGTTAACGAACTCCGCGAGTTGGTGGCTGCGCTCAATCAAACTGACATCGCTGAACTAACTTTTAAAAACGCTGAGTTTGAGCTGACGTTGCGCAAGCCCTCGGCGCTTCAGCCCGATGTGGTCATGAGCCCTGCGGCTGCGCCAGCCCTGCCGCCAGTCGGATCAGCAGCAGCGATGGCTCCAGCGCCGCCGCCAGTAGCAGAGCCGGCCCCCGCCCCCACTACGCCAGCAGTGGATGCGGGGCTAGTAGACATCACCTCACCGATGGTAGGGACGTTTTATCGATCGCCTACTCCTGATGAGGCGTCGTTTGTGGAAGTGGGCGATCGCATTCAAGCCGGTCAAACCGTCTGTATTATCGAAGCGATGAAGCTAATGAACGAACTAGAGACTGAAATCTCAGGTGAAGTCGTCGCTATCCTGGTGGAAAATGCCGAACCTATCGAATTTGGTCAGCCCTTGATGCGGGTGCGCCTTTCTCGGTAAGCCGTTCGGTTTTTATCAGCAATCCCGATCTTGTTTCAGAGATATTGCTTCAGACTCGTTAACAGGATTTGCTATCTTGTAAAGGAATTGGAAACCCGTATCCAGCATTGACCTTGAAGCACAGCCAATGCTGGCCAGTCCTGCGTCTTTACAGGTCAGTGGTCTCGCGGTTGTCATAAAACTCAATCAGTTCAACCCTGGTATTAACGCTTTGGCAGCGTAAGTCGGCACTTATTGGTAGGCTAGGGCAGAACGAACCCGAAGAAACCGGCCCAAGCAGCCAAGAGACGACGGACTTTTGCTGCGGGCACGGCAGATTGTACCCAGGAGGAAAACTATGACAGAAGGCATTATGAAGAACAGCGCCCGTCAAGAGCAGCTTCCCACCGCTCGGTCTGCTACCTACGCCTCTTCAACTCCGAGCCGACTGTATCACCGTTTAGAAGAAGCGCTGCACTGCGGCAGTGAAGTCTGGTTTAGGATGCCGGGTACGCGCTTGGTGGGCATTCCTATCTTTCTCGATGCAGAGTATGTAGAGGTCGTTGATGTCGATGTCGCTGAGGGGTTTGAAGACGACGATTTGCCTGAGGAGCCCTATCAGCGGACGGTATGGCTGATTCGCTTAGAAGAAATCAGTGCTATTTCCTATGCAACTGATCGCTGGAGTAAAGATCGCTTTGAGCGGTTGTTGGAGCAGTCTCACAAAGAAGATGAAAAGGAAGACAAGTCGGCTGATTGAGTTCTGATAGGCTTTAGCCCAGAATTCTGCCTGCCCTCGCCTCGAAAAGGCGGGGGTATTTTTGTGGGCATTATTTAAGCTACAGTTTTGAACGATATCTTTTGAACTGTGACCGATATGAGCGATCGCGGCCATTTACTGACTGAGCAAAACAATCCTCACAGCCAGAATCTGGATGAACTCTCTACCCTGGAAATGGTGGATGTGTTTAACCGGGAGGATCAGCGAACGGTCGAGGCGATCGCCCAGGCCAGAACTTCATTAGCTCAAGCGATCAATCTAACGGCGGCTTCTCTGCGCGAGGGCGGTCGGCTGTTTTATGTTGGAGCCGGGACGAGCGGGCGGCTAGGAGTGCTGGACGCGGCAGAATGTCCGCCGACTTTTTGTACGCCGCCGGAGCTGGTGCAGGGGATTATTGCCGGTGGGGCATCGGCTTTGCTGCGCAGTTCAGAAGCACTGGAAGATGAAGATGAAGCGGGCGCTGAAGCCATCATTGACCACAAGGTGACAAAGCGAGACGTGGTGGTTGGGATTACGGCAGGGGGAACGACGCCCTACGTGCAGGGGGCGCTGAAGGCAGCAAAACAGTGCGGGGCTGGGACTATTTTTATGGCCTGCGTTCCGGCAGACCAGGTGCCGGTCGATGCCGATGTTGATATTCGCCTAATTGTGGGGCCGGAGGTGCTGGCCGGATCTACGCGGCTAAAAGCAGGAACAGTGACTAAGCTAGCGCTGAATATCCTCTCAACCGGAGTGATGGTGAAGCTGGGTAAGGTGTATGGCAATCGGATGGTCGATGTGGCGGTGACTAACAGCAAGCTGCGCGATCGCGCCATCCGCATCCTGTGCGACCTGACTGAGCTGGAGCGCCCCGCCGCCGGTGAGCTGTTAGACCGTAGCGATTTGCAGGTCAAAGTAGCGCTGGTGATGCACTTGGCTGGTCTAGATAAAGCGTCGGCAGCGGTAGCGCTGGACACTCAAGATGGAAATTTGCGGGCAACGTTAGCCAGCCTGTGAATCTGTGAAAGGCTTACCGGACAATTCTCAGCATTTGATTGCCGCCGCGCTGAAATTCGTAGCCGACTTTTTCGATCTGACAGCGGTGGCCTGCTTGCTCCAAACGGGTAAGGACAGGCGATAGGTGGGGCGATGTTTCCAGGTTTAGTGTCAAGAGCGGAAAAATTCTGACTTCTCTACAAACTCGCAGCATCTCGTCGATGGCCGCAATGTGAAAGGCTGTGTCGAGCTGAAGAGAATATAAAAATAAAAAGTGTGAGACCAGACCCAGATCGTAGGCGGCTGATTTTTCAGAGAGCGCTGGCAGTTCGCCCGGGACGTAGCGACCCTGCTGTCTGCCGGTGGGATAGTCAGTGCAGAAGTTTTCGGTGGCGAGCGATCGCCGCTCTTTTAGCGCTGCTGGAGAGGGGTGATAGCTCCAGACATAGTCATCGGGCGTGTTCTCGACCTGCTGAATAATGTCGTTTAGCACAGCGTAAAAGCGGCCCCGAATCTCATCGCCACTAAAGATATACAGCGGATCGATAGACCGAATCTGACAGCCTTTGTGGGTGCCTTCTGCATTAAAACTCGCAGGGCCGTCGGCCACGCTGAGAATAGACGATTGCAGGTCAGTTGGGCTGAGTGCAAACATACTGGCGTATTCATCAAAAGAACGGCCAAAAGGCACGACCTGATCAAGCTGTACTACCATTGAAACTACCTTTAATAAGCATTGACATCGGTTGTGATGAGGATAGTGGCAGTTGGTTTCCTTTGGAATACGAAAATTGCACTTGACTAAAGAAGACTATCGATAATGTGACTGGCAGGTATCACCATTTTTTGAAAGGCGCTTTCAATCCTAGCAGCCGTCACTGTCTCAAAGGCATTGCGATCTACCGTAGCAATAGCCCCACAAATGCCTAATGCGGCCAAGCCATCTCCAGGGAATTCAGAAACAATATCGTTATTCCCATTTCTCGCCACTATCAAAATGAGATCTGAGAGCATTACCCAGTTAAACGGGATATCGGAGCGCTGTAAATGTGTAATGTAGGTCACTAGCCTGCCACTCTGCTGCTGAAGATTAAATACCGCTGCCTGCACCGGGTAGTTATCCAGCAGATCGTAACCTTTGTATTTCATAGTACGGCTCGATTCCACCGGCAAAGGCTGATAATGGGAGACCGACTGAAAGTGAATGTGATTGACAGAAGCGCCTGCATGTAGCGCGTTGAAAAAGAAAATAGAGTGAGACAGCCGACCAAAAAGCTGAAGCGCATCTTCTATCAGCGCTGGTGTCAGCCGCTGTGGCATATGGGTCAATCCACTGCTGGTTGGAATGGTTGGAATCCACAGAAAGTGACCCTCTGCGTCAAGCGGCGCTACGTTGTAATAAGCTCGCCAGGTGAAGTGCGTCAGCCTCGCTAACAACAGAGGTTCTCGTCGTAGGAGACTGATGGGATGGGCTTTGTTCTGGCAGTGGAACCGACAAAGTGCAGAGTCAGCAGAAATATCAGGCTGACGCCCCAACGGACGATGGCCTGCCCCTGGGCGTAGCGCCCGGTAACCGTTCAGCCGACAAAGATAGCTCGTACTACCCGCGTTACGATTGTCAGATACCTGTTTTTGCGCCGTAGCGCTTTTGATATCACATCCTCGGGTGAGGTTTCGAGCATAGTAAACAAATTGTTGATTAAGACTTGTGACGCCATAGATGATGCGATCGCCTTTAACCCAACGTCCGTCTGGATCGTCTAGCGCAGCCTCAAACTGATTGATGACTTTATTTTCTAAAACAGCTTGCTTCCAGGCTGCATAAAGGCGATGGGTGAGGGGTGTCATAAGCTCAAGCGGAGATGCTCAGTCGCCCTCAAGCGTAGCTTAAAGATCTTCATTCGGGCCGAACAAGCATGTGTTTAACAGCTAACGGAGCCTATTTTTTGGAAGTTGAGGGAGACCACAAATTGCTTCCTTTTCTGTTGAGCTTCATACAATATTGATTGAGCGCTGTCAGATATAAAGAATCAGACAATGTTAAACGCTTTCAGCACAGGGGGTTGCAATGATTGATAGTCTCAACTTAAGTAATTCTAGCAAAAACTACTTGACCACATACATTTTTAAGCACTTACCTACTTGCGCAGACGTACTTGTGCAAAGCTACTGCTGAAAAGCATCAAGCTAAAAAATCGAAGATTGCTAAGTTTACTCAAAAGACATTTATCGTTTGGCCTAGCTAGCGGCTAAGGCAACCAATGAAAATTTGTCTTTGACTAGGATTTTCTTGATCGATATTTCACAGTGACTGAAATTCATCACCACTACCCCCCTTACATTACGATGAATGCAACTGAGCAATGCAGTCTGCTTGGCGATTGGGAGCCTTCTCATCTCGACAACAGCTCGCCGAAAGTTACGATCGGACTGCCCGTATACAACGGCGAAAACTTTATTGAAGAAGCGATAGAAAGCATCCTCGCTCAGACGTTTGAAGACTACGAGCTGATCATTTCTGACAATGCTTCGACCGATAAAACAGCGGCAATTTGTCAGCGTTACACTGACCAAGATCCTAGAGTTCGCTATTACCGTAGCGCTATCAATCGAGGCCCTGCGTGGAACTACAACCGAGTTTTTGAGCTTGCCCGAGGAGAGTACTTTAAGTGGGCTGCCCACGATGATGTGCTGACCCCTTACTTCATCGAAAAAGCGCTGGCGCGGTTGGAGCACAATCCAGCAGCGGTCTTGAGCTTTTCTCAAGTAGAGGTGATTGACGAAACCTCTGAACGAATCGACTCTTACGATGTGCAATTAGCCACAGACAGTGCTAGTCCGGTTCGTCGATTCCAAGAAATGATGAGTCTAAAGCACCGATGCTATGACATTTTTGGGCTGATGAGAACAGATATGCTTGCGCAGACGCCGCTCATTGGTGCTTACGCAGGATCGGATCGCGTTCTGCTTAGCCAACTGAGCTTGCAAGGGCCTTTTGAAGTTATTCCCGAGCCCCTATTTCAAGCCAGGCAGCATTCGCAGCAGTCAATCGCCATGCTGCGATCGCCTCGCCATAAGCTTTTGAGAATGCACGACTACGCAATTTGGTTTGATCCTAAAAACAAAGGAAGACTTCTCCTGCCAAACTGGCGAATATTTTACGAATATTTTTCTGCTGTTAAATCGGTTTCCTTAAAAAAAGCGGATAAGTTTCAGTGCTACCGCTCCTTGCTGAGCTGGCTAATTTCGTATCACAACTGGGCTAAGCTTCTTCGGGATCTGTTCATTGTAGCTATCCAGATATTGTGGCGAGGTCAGGCCAAGCTCTTTCCAGGCCATCACGCTACCGACAGCAAGAAACAAATCTGTGCGCTTCAAGAGGGTAGCACTGCAACCGTCACCATACTCCTTTTAGCTAAACAGGATGTAGAGGAGCGGCAGACTGAGTTGAGTGAGGCTCGTACCGTCGCAATCCCGAGGTCAAAGAAAACTAGAATCCGAAATTCTGGATTTTCCGTTTGATTGAGTATCTTTAAAGAGGCGTAGACGTTAAAAACGTAAGAGCGATACGGCTTCATGGCCGCTTGTTTTGACCCATCCGTTTTACAAGAATACTATTAGTTCTGGAAGCGTTTTGTTATGAAGGTTGCGATTTTAGCGGGTGGACTCGGCACCCGGCTGTCTGAGGAAACGGTTGAGAAACCCAAGCCCATGGTTGAGATCGGGGGCAAACCGATTCTTTGGCACATCATGATGCACTATGCCCATTATGGGTTTCAAGACTTTGCGATCGCCCTGGGCTACAAAGCCGAAGTAATCAAAAAATATATGGTCGACTACTGTTCTCTCAACAGCGATCTCACTGTCAATCTCAAAAGTGGGGACATTATCCGGCGCAATGCCTATACCCTGGATTGGACGATTGATCTAATCGACACAGGGCTCCACACCAATACTGGCGGGCGGATCAAACGCTTAGCCCCTTATGTCGGTAATGAAACCTTTATGCTGACCTGGGGCGATGGCGTTTCAGATATCGATTTGAACCAACTGCTTGCCTTTCATCGCTCTCACGGCAAGCTAGCAACCCTAACCGCTGTTCGCCCTCCCGCAAGGTTTGGCCATTTAGATCTCAAGGGCGATCAGATTGTCGATTTCTCAGAGAAGCCGCAGACCAGAGAAGGCTGGATCAACGGTGCTTTCTTTGTCTTAGAACCGGGCATTTTTAACTATATCGACGGTGATGACACCCAGTGGGAGAAGGCTCCGCTTGAGAACTTAGCTCGCGACGGTCAGCTCATGGCTTACAAGTACGATGGTTTCTGGCAGTGCATGGACACGTTAAGAGACAAGCGCCGACTGGAAAGCCTCTGGGATACCGGAGAAGCACCGTGGAGAACATGGGATGCCCCGAAAAACGCCGGGCATGTAGAACCGAAAAATCTAAAACCAGAATTCATAAAATAGTAAGGAGAAATTTGTATGCGCGTATTAGTCACCGGTCATCAGGGCTATATTGGCACTGTACTCGTCCCTATGCTGATTGCGGCGGGGCATGACGTCGTCGGTTTAGACAGCGATCTGTATGAACGCAGTACCTTTGGCGAAGGGTTACCGACGATCCCAAGCATTAAAAAAGACGTTCGAGACGTGACGATTAAAGACGTTGAGGGCTTTGAAGCAGTGCTGCACCTAGCGGGGCTCTCGAACGATCCGCTAGGTAATCTCAACCCTGAACTCACCTACGACATCAACTATCGAGCGACGGTTCACCTGGCCACTCTGGCAAAGCAGGCAGGCGTGAGCCGGTATATTTTCTCGTCGTCCTGTAGCAATTACGGTGCTGGCGGACAGGACTGGCTGACAGAAGACTCCGCGTTCAATCCGATCACGCCCTACGGCGAATCCAAGGTTCGCTCTGAGCAAGACCTCGCTAAGCTTGCCGATGACAGTTTTAGCCCGACGTTTTTACGAAATGCGACTGCTTTTGGAGTTTCGCCACGACTGCGCTTTGACCTGGTGCTCAACAACCTCACTGCTTGGGCCTTTACGACCGGTCGGGTATTTATTAAGAGTGACGGCACGCCCTGGCGGCCCATTGTCCATATTGAAGATATCTCCAGAGCCTTTATAGCGGCGCTACATGCTCCGCGCGAACTGGTTCACAACGAAGCTTTTAACGTTGGGCGCAATGAGGATAACTATCAAATTCGCGAGCTGGCTGATTTGGTACAAGAAATCGTTCCTAACTGCATTGTTGAGTACGCAGCGGATGCTGGGCCAGACAAACGCTGCTACCGGGTAGACTGTAGCAAAATCCAACGCGTACTCCCCGAGTTTCAGCCTCAGTGGGATGCGCGTAAAGGGGTACAGGAGCTGTACGCTGCCTATCAAAAAGTCGGTCTTACTTTAGAAGAGTTTGAGGGCGATCGCTACCAGCGTATAGCCCATATCAAATCCCTCCTTGCCACTAACCGACTGAGCGCAGATCTGCGCTGGTGCCTATCGGCTGTCAGTTAGTAATTTTTCGCAAGCCGACTTTCCAATGAATAAACTTCTGGTAAATGGAATTTTAACAAGAGAGCTATGTCCCTAAAATCCTCGGCACCCGTTTGTCGTTCATGCGGGAGTGACAAACTGACATCTATTATCTCATTTGGTGAAACGACGCTGGCAGATGCGCTACTCACCCAGGCACAGCTTGACGAGCCAGAGTATACGGCACCGTTGGAGTTAGCCTTTTGCGATCGCTGTAGCCTGGTGCAAATCACGGTCAGCGTCCCGCCCGAAATTCTTTTCTGCCGCGACTATCCCTATTTTTCATCGGTCTCTTCGAGCTTGCTAAAGCATTTTCGAGAGAGTGCCGAATCGCTGATCGAGTCCCGTCAGCTCGGCGCTGAGAGCATGGTGATAGAGGCGGCTAGCAATGACGGCTACATGCTGAAAAATTTCGCAGCGCAGGGCATTCCTGTGTTGGGGATCGATCCGGCTGATGGCCCCGCTGAAGCCGCTGAAGCCGCCGGTATTCCGACAAAATGTACCTTTTTTGAGAAAACTCTGGCTGAGGAACTCGCAGCAGCCGGTCAGCAGGCCGATGTCTTTCTGGCGAACAATGTGCTGGCCCACGTGCCCGACCTCAACGGATTTGTTGCGGGTATCGGGATCCTGCTAAAAGAGACCGGCGTTGCCGTGATCGAAGTGCCCTACCTGATCGATTTGATTGAGCACGGCGAGTTCGATACGATTTACCACCAGCACCTCTGCTACTTTTCTGTAACAGCGCTAGATCGCCTTTTCCGACGTCACGGCCTATTTCTCAATGATGTCCAAAGAACATCCATTCATGGGGGATCGCTACGGCTCTTTGTTGAACCGCGCGAAAACGTTCAGCCAGTGGTGAAGACGTTGCTTGATGCGGAACAGCGCGATCGCGTGGATAGCTTTGAATACTATCGCAGCTTCGCTGAACGGGTCGACTCTATCAAATCTGAGCTGCTGGCGATCCTCTCGAAGCTAAAGCAGCAGAATAAGCGCGTTGTGGGCTATGGGGCAGCGGCCAAAGCCGCGACGATGATGGCCTATGTTGGCATCGACCGGCAGTTTCTCGATTATGTAGTGGATCTCAATCCCTTCAAACATGGCCGATACATGGGTGGCAATCATCTGCCAATTTTCCCGCCCGCTAAGCTGTTGGAAGATCAGCCAGACTACGTGCTGATTTTGGCCTGGAACTTTGCTGAGGAAATTATGCGTCAGCAGGCAGCCTATCAAGAGAAAGGCGGACAGTTTATCGTACCAATTCCAACTCCCAGGATTGTCTGATGGAAGCGGCATCTACCGAACGGCCCCTGCATAGGAAAGACAACGCCGTTTGGCAGAGAAGGGGCAAAATTAAGGTTGCCATCGTTAGCCAACCCTGGGATACGCTCCGCCCACCGGTCACTTCGGGGTCTATTCCTATTTGGACTTATCAGGTAGCGAAGGTGCTGGCGCGATCCTGCCAGGTGGTCATCTATGCTCGGCGCAGCGAGCAGCAGTTGGTCAGTGAAGTTGTAGAGGAAATTGAGTATCGCCGCGTGTCCGTGAGGGGGACAAAAGTCTGCAATGGGATGGCCAAGGCAGGTGCTAAGCTCTACCGACAGTTCCGCTACTTAAGCTCACGACTCTACTATCTGCCCTATTCGCTGCTGATTGCCGCCGATTTGCGTCGGCAGTCCTGCGATGTCGTTCACATTCACAATTTTTCTCAGTTTGTACCGGCAATTAGAGCGCTCAATCCAGCGATCAAGATTGTGCTCCATATGCACTGTGAGTGGCTCAGTCAGTTTGATCGCAAAACGATTGCACCTCGACTGGAGCAGTGCGATCTAATAGTGGGCTGTAGCGACTATATCACCGGCAAAATCAAGGCGCGATTTCCTGAATTCGCCCACAAATGCCAGCGGATTTACAACGGGGTCGATACCGATCAGTTTGCTTCGCAGCTTGATTCGACAGAACAGACAAACCCATCAAAGCTGACTGTTTTGTTTGTCGGTAGGATTTCACCGGAGAAAGGGCTGCATACCCTGATAGCCGCGTTTGAAAAAGTCTCTGTTGATTTTCCCGACGCTAAACTCTACCTGGTTGGGCCAGATAAGCCCACCTCAGCCGAATTTATTGCCGAGCTGAGCGATGACCCGATAGTTCGCCGGTTGGCTGAACTCGATCCGCCCCACTATCCTCATAATCTCAGAAGCCAGCTTCCACCTGGTTTAAAGTCGCGGGTTGTTTTTCCGGGGCCGGTGTCTCATCTGGAACTGAATCGATATTTTCAAGCGGCGGATGTGCTGGTGAATCCCTCGCTGAGTGAAGCCTTTGGGATGAGCCTGGTGGAGGCGATGGCCTGCGGTATTCCGACGGTGGCGACAGCAGTTGGTGGGATGGTGGATATTGTGGTTCCTGGGGAAACCGGGCTGTTGGTGCCTCCCGATCAGGCAGCAGCGTTGGCCGAGGCGATCGCTCAACTATTATCAGATAAGGCATTGAGGGTACGCATGGGCGAGGCAGGACGGCAGCGGGCCGTGGAGCGGTTTGACTGGAGGGCGATC
>JBBQAC010000269.1:0-5688 GCA_038315915.1 Phormidesmidales cyanobacterium | reverse complement strand
AGCGAGCACTTTACTTGCAAAGCAAGAACCCGGCAAAGAAGGCTTATGATGGGTAGGAGCAAAGCAGCAGAGGAGCCACGTTATGTTTGGTTTGGGCGTACCGGAAATTGTCATTATTGGCGTTGTGGCTGTTTTGGTCTTTGGCCCCAAGCGAATTCCTGAACTGGGCGGGGCGCTGGGCAAAACGCTGCGCGGCTTTAAAGAAGAAATGGATAAGCCCGATGAAGCGGAAGAAGACTATATCGATGGCGATGACGATCTAAATTGAACGCATTGCAGGGCGTCTGAAGAATGTCCGGGTGGCGATCGCTATCCGGACATTCTGGTCTTCTGTCTCTGCTTAAATTCGCTGCCAATTCCTCAAATATCTAATCGCTGATAGACCTTGGCTAAGTTGCGAAGCTGATAGTCAGGGTTAAAGCATTCCGTAACCTCTGCGGGGGAAAGCTTGGCTGTAACTTCGGGGTCGGCGGCTATGAGCTTTTGAAAGTCGCCGCCGGGTGTATTCCAAGCCTGATGGGCGTTGGCTTGTACAATTCGGTAGGCGTCTTCGCGGTTGATGCCTTTGTCTACCAGGGTAAGCAGCACCCGCTGACTAAAGACGACGCCGCCGTACAGGTTCATATTGCGCTTCATGTTTTCGGGGTACACCAGCAAATTTTTGATCAGCTTGGTGGTCTCGACCAGCATGAAGTGCGTGAGAATGCAGCTATCAGGAAAAATCACGCGCTCGACGGAGCTGTGGGAGATGTCGCGCTCGTGCCACAGGGCGACGTTTTCCAGGGCAGCGATCGCATTGGCCCGCAAAATCCTGGCCATTCCCGTGAGTCGCTCTGACTTGATCGGGTTGCGCTTGTGGGGCATGGCCGAAGAGCCTTTTTGACCCTTGGCGAAAAATTCCTCAACTTCGAGCACGTCGGTGCGCTGGAGGTTGCGAATTTCCACCGCAAAGCGTTCGATAGAAGCGCCAAGGCCCGCTAAGGTCATGATGAATTCGGCATGGACATCGCGGGAGATCACCTGAGTAGAAGCGGTGTCGGGCTTGAGGCCGAGTATCTGACAGGTCAGTTCTTCGACTTCGGGGTCAATATTGGCATAGGTGCCGACAGCGCCTGAAATTTGACCGACGGCAATTTCATCCTGTAAGCGGCAGAGGCGTTCGCGGTGGCGCTGCATTTCGGCCAGCCAACCGGCTAGCTTGAAGCCAAAGGTCATGGGTTCGGCGTGGATACCGTGTGACCTGCCGATCATCACCGTGTCCCGATGCTCCTGCGCCTTGTAGCGAATCGCCTGAATCAGGTTTTCGACATGGGTGAGAATGAGCTGATGGCTGGCGACAATTTGCAGCGACAGCGCCGTATCCAGGACGTCAGAGCTGGTCATGCCGAGGTGAATATAGCGGCCCGCGTCGCCGACGTATTCATTCACGTTGGTGAGGAAGGCAATCACGTCGTGGTGCACTTCGGCCTCGATTTCAAGGATGCGCTCGACGTTAAAGTCGGCTTTGGCCTTGATAGTTTCTACCGCTTCAGGCGGAATCAGGCCCAGTTTTGACTGCGCTTCGCAGACGGCAATTTCTACCTGTAGCCAAGTTTGAAATTTATACTGGTCTGTCCAAAGGTCGCCCATTTCGGGCAGCGTGTAGCGTTCTATCAAGGGGTGCACTGGGCCTAAAGCAACCGCATCATTTTATCGGGTATGGGCCGAGTAGTGCACTATATTTCTTCGAAATCAGCGGCGGTCTGCGGGTAGTTGACAAAAGAAAACCCTTTCAACTGACCCCTACCAACGCCTGTAGACCTAACTCACTGGGTGGCAACTGCTTACGAAGCCGTGAACCGCAGCCTGATTTACGCTGTGGCATATTTTTTCGGCCCAGGTTCCCTCTGAAGATATTTATCTGTGACTGGAGGCTCTTCTTTGGATAGACGCTTGAACTTAAAAAGTTTGCTGTAATGAACAATGTAGATAATGGAAATTGTACATTATGAGAACAGTCAACATTGGTTTAACCGAAGAACAAAGACAGGGCGTCGTCAATTTACTCAATTGCGATCTGTCAGATTCGTACTTACTTATTATCAAAACTAAGAAGTACCACTGGGATGTCATTGGCCCTCAGTTCAGAACTTTGCATGAGCTGTGGCAGCAGCACTACGAAGCAATCAGCTTGAATATTGACGCGATCGCCGAGCGTGTTCGCCAGCTAGGAGGCTATCCTATTGGTACAGCCAAGGGCTTCTTAGAGAACGCTACTATCAGAGAGCATGCTGGTGACCTGCCCAATGCCGAAGAAATGGTAGAGCGCTTGGTGAATGATCACGAACAAATTATTCGCAATCTGCGTGAGCATATCGACCAGTGCAGCGACAGCTATCACGATGAAGGCACAGCCGACTTCCTGACTGGTTTGATGGAAGAGCACGAGGAAATGGCCTGGATGTTGCGCTCCTTTATCGAAGGAACCAGCCTCTCTCCTAGCGGGCAGCGTGAATCTGAACTGAAGACGCCTGCTGCTGTGTAAGCACTGCCAAGCAAAGGTCAGTCATCAAAGCGTAAATAAGAAGGCTCCGGAAATATCTGGAGCCTTTTCTGTGAGGTCTCAAAATGACGCACAGGAAAATCCGTCCGTAGAGATACTCAAAAATCTGCTAGTGGGGAGATGCTCAGCAGACTGAGCTTCCTGTATGATTGCCCTAATCGAATAAACTCAATTGTAAGAGGTGTTCATATGAACCTGTTGTTAGAAGCTATTAGTGAATCGGCCCCCTATTCCTTTTCATTGGTAACAGTAGGCATCGTGGGATTTATCGCTGCAACCGTTATTGGCTCTATAGCTTGGTATAACTCTAAGCGGCCTGTCGGTTGGGAAGAAAAGTCTCGCCCAGATATCGTGCCTGAAGTGGATAAGTAATCGCCAGCTATGCTCTTTAGCAATGCGCCTGCAAATATCTGACTAATGAGCGAAAGCTAAGCAATAAAAAATGGTTGAGAGAACATTAAAATCTCAACCATTTTTTATTGGCATTTTTGGTTTGAAAGCTCAGAGCAAAATAAATCCGCTTCGAGCTTATAACTGCTCAAAAGAGACTTTATGTTTACTGCTGATCGCTCAGATCACCAGGCTCTTCGACATACATTTCGGGCTCAATCGCATAATTGTTGCTGAGACCTTCATTGCTGATGGTCTGCCCGGAATTGGTATCCGGGTCTTCTTCCTTGTTGGAAGGCTGCTTATAGTTTTCGCCTTCGCGCTCCTTGCGGGCAGCTGTTTCTGCTGGGACAATCCCTCTATCAAAGCTGTCCGACTTAATGTCGTGGTCGTTTCCTGTGTTTTCCATAAGTGAAGCCTTCCTAAACTAAGTTTGTTTAACGTGATCTCTTTATCTTAAAGCAAGTTTCTCTTATGCTGCAAACTATGCACATCTATCGTAAGCGATAGGACTCATACCTTGTAGCAAAAGTTTACACAGAAAAATGGCCTGAGTACAAATCGTACTCAGGCCGCTCTTAATATTGACCGTGGGTTTATTGGTAGAAAGAGCTTGTTGACTCAGTCAAAGTAACAGAGTCATAGTCACAGAATCTAGCGGGTAGCATCTTTGACGCTATCTTTTACGTCTTCTTTTGCATTAGTTGCAGAAGATTCTACTTGCTTAGCCTTGCCTTTTGCCTGTGCTTCTTTGTTGTCAGTGGCTTTACCAGCTGCTTCCTGAACTTTACCTTCAGCATCTTTAGCGGCAGCTTTTGCTCTATCGTCGAGACCCATAATTGTTCTCCAATTAACTTGTTTTAACACTCATCATCTTATGCTGTTAGTACAGAGAATTTATCTATCTGGCGGCTGCTCTCTCTGTAGTCATAAGACATACGTCCTGAAACCCGGTTGCCCGGTTAATTAGTCAGGAATCTTTTTAACGTCACGGACAGCCTCTTCCTTTTTGCCTTCCATGGCAGCGGCTTCTACTTGCTTGTCTTCACCTTTTTCTTTGGCTTCGGGGTTGTCATTTGCCCGGCCAAATGCTTCTTCGATTTTGCCTTCTGTTGCTTTTGCGGCTGCTTTTGCTTTATCTTCGAGACCCATGGTTTTTCTCCCATAAATGAATGTAATTATAATAGTAAATTACGATGCCTGATCGATAACTCTGTCGTAGGGTAGTGTTTCTGTTGCTAGGAGCAGTGCCGTTTGGATGAGGCTAGTGACCTCATCAGGGAAGATTGGCTTTGTGTAGGATAATGAAGCAGCCGTAAATGTAGGATTACCCGTTTGGTTAATGTTTGGCTAATATGCACCCTCTATGGTGTGCCTTTTGCGCTCTAAGGTCGATAGCTTATGTCTGTACATAGCAAGCGTGCTCCAGAATCTAAGCCTTCTGAGCAGAAGCGAGCCCCTAAACCCAAGCCCAAGCACGACCGGCCAACTCCGCGTCGACTGCGGGTTTTGGCTTTAGCACGTTACTATCTGCCGCCGTCTGTTTATCGTCCAATTGTTCGAGCGGTTCGCAGGGCCAATCGGGTGTGGGATGTGAATGCTGGCGACTGGCACTGGCTGGCCGACAATCCGGTTCCCTTGAAGAGCTTGAACCGTAATTTGTGGCGAGGGGCTGAGCCGTCTTTTACCTACTACACGATGCTGTTTCTCTCGGGCGTCATTTCGGCCCTGGGACTGCTGGCGGGCAGTACTGCCGCGATCATTGGGGCGATGATTGTCGCGCCGCTGATGGGGCCGATTACGGGCATGGCATTTGCAATTACGATGGGCAACCGTCGCCTGCTGAAGCGCTCAGGAGTATCTGTCTTAACCGGCGCATTGCTTACAGTGTTGACGGCCTATTTAATTTGTAAATTGGTGGGTCTGAATGTTCTGAATCCAGAAATTTTAGAGCGGACTAAGCCAACGCTGATCGACCTGGCAATTGGGCTGGCGGCGGGGGCAGCAGGCGCTTTTGCAACGACTCGTCGGGAAGTGGCAAGTGCGCTGTCGGGAGTGGCGATCGCCGTTGCCCTGGTACCGCCGCTGAGCGTCATCGGGATTGGGATTGCCTTTGGCTCACGCGATGTGATGATCGGTTCGACCCTGCTATTTTTGACTAACCTCTCTGGCATTATTTTGAGCGGCGGTCTGATCTTTGTGTGGCAGGACTATGGCTCTATTAAGAGAGCGCGGCGCGGGCTGCTGGCCTCAACGCTGATCATCGTCATTTTGGGGATTCCGCTGGGGCTTTCTCTGCGTCAGTTGATTGTGCAGGAGCGGGCACGTACCCTGGTCGGTCGCGTTATTCGCGATCAAACAGTGGCCTTTGAAAACGCTAGCATTCGCCGCCTGCAAGTCGATTCACGCGGGAAGACGCTGGTGGTAACGCTGGAAGTAGGGACAGCAAATAGGATGTCAGAGGCTCAGGTGGAGTCGGCCCACCGCCTTTTAGAAAGCAAACTGTCGCAGCCTGTGGATTTGAACGTCAGCGTTTTTCCGCTACAGGAATTTGAGATAGAGACGACAACAGATTCAGCCCCGATCAAAAAGAGCACTGGCTCGCTACGCTAAAAGCTTTAGAGAGCAGCGGATGTCTATAGTTTGGGCAGGGTGAGGGTAAAGGTACTGCCCTGCCCGACTTCAGATTCTAGCGTCAGCGTTCCCTGGTGCATTTCAGCAATGCGTTTGGACAGGTGCAACCCCAGACCGCTACC
>JBBQAC010000099.1:0-14273 GCA_038315915.1 Phormidesmidales cyanobacterium | reverse complement strand
ACTTTGTCGAGCGCCACTTCCTGGGCAATGTAGCCGAGCATTTGTCTGGCCGCGCGCGGATCGTCTAGCACTGACAGTCCGTTGATTTCTATCCTGCCTGCGTCCGGAGCCATCAGCGTACAGAGGCAACGGATCGTGGTGGTCTTCCCCGCGCCGTTTGGCCCGAGTAGGCCAAAAATTTCACCGGGCTCTATGGCAAAAGAAACGTCCTTTACAGCTTCTACCTCGCCGTAGGACTTCTTCAAATTTTCCACTAAGACAGCGGGAGCCATAAAGCACCTTTAACGAACTCGGTTGAATTCTATTCTAGTACTGACGCGCCCGGTGATGCTTTACGCCAGCATCGGAATTGCGGCCAAGATTGACTGAACGCCGTGGGTGAGTGAGGCGACAGCAAACCTGACCACCGGCAGTGAATCAACCACCATCGCTACCGACAGCAGCATCATGTAGAAAATCGAGTACTTGAAGGTGCTGCGGGCCAGATCCTTGTCGTCGTAGCGATCGCGCAACTGCCAAGCCCTTTGCAAAAACAAATAGCCCAGCCCTAACGCACTCAGTCCGTACACTGCGCCACAAACGCCCAGCGGATAGACCAAAGCCAGCGTCAGCGGCACCAGCACTACCGTATAGCCCCAAATTTGCTTCGCCGTCGCCTGATTGCCCACTACCACCGGCAGCATCGGCACATTCACCTTGGCGTAGTCGTCCTGGATCAGCATCGCTAGCGCCCAGAAGTGAGGCGGCGTCCATACAAATACAATCGCAAAAATTGCCCAGGCAGCAAGGGTTAAATCGCCCGTGACGGCGGCCCAACCCACCAGCGGCGGAATCGCCCCGGCTGCGCCCCCAATTACGATATTTTGCGGCGAAGAGCGCTTCAGCCAGAAGGTATACACGCCCACATAGACCGCGATGCCCAACATTGCCAGCCCCGCACTGAGCAAGTTGGCAAAGCCAGCCAGCAGCCCAAAAGACATCGCCGCCATAACCAGCGCAAACACCAGCGCATCTTTGGGCTGAATGCGTCCGGAAGGAATGGGCCGGTGACGAGTCCGCTCCATGTCGTAGTCAATGTCACGGTCGTAAATACAGTTGATAGTTTGGGCAGAAGCCGCTGCCAGGGTGCCGCTCAGCAGCGTGACCAACAGCAGTACTGGGCCGACTCGCCCCTGACCGGCTACCCACATACCAGCCGCTGTTTCGATCAGGAGGAGCGGGATAATGCGGGGCTTGGTGAGCTGCCAGTAGCTGCGCAGCACCTCACCGAAATTATCGTGGTGTTGGGCGGGCCAAATAGAAGAAGTTTGCATAAGTAATCGAAGTTTCTTTTCTCAAAAGTTGCAGACAGAGGGTGTTTAGAAACCGCTTCTAAACCGATAGGATAGCTGCTGGCTGCGACCGAAAATCGCGCAAAGCCAGTACCGTAAAGCAGACCAGAACGCCTAAAAGAGCCGCCCCGATAGACTGATGACATACGGTCAAAAGCTCTACCTGTAGCCGCAGCTTCAGGGTGGCTATCCCCAGCCCAATCTGTAGCAGCACCAGCAGTCCGGCGGCGTTGGCTAGTCCCCGTAACCAGGCGCTTAAAGCGGGGGTGCGCCACACGCTGATTGTCAGCGCGATCGCGGCCAATGTCGGCGGCACTACACCCATCAGGTGACTGTTCATCACGTTGCACAAGTCGGCGGCACTCAGGCACTGATGAGCGGCCCAGCGCGAGCCGACCAGCCCACCGAGAATGCTCTGGCAGTACACCAGGAAGGCAGCAGCGAGCCCCAGCCACGGCAGCTTCCCGGTATTGCCCGTGGGCTGATAAGGCATGAGCATAGTGCCAATCGCCAGTAGTGTACAGAAAAACAGCAGCGCGGTGCCTAGATGAGCTGTGACAATGTCAAATCTCAGCAGCTCAATCACCGTCAGACCGCCCAAAATTCCCTGCACCACAATCAAAAACAGTGCGCCGACCGCAGCCCAGGGGAGCCAGCCCGGTAGCGATCGCCGATACCACCCACTCAAGCCCACTAGCCCAATCGCCATTAGCCCAATCAGCGAAGCATCCAGACGGTGAAACCACTCTAAAAACACCTGCAAATTCATTTGGGCCGTCGGCACTAGCTGGCCGTAGCACAGCGGCCAGTCGGGACAGGCGAGTCCGGCGTTCATTACTCGGGTAGCGCTGCCCACAGCCATGAGTAGGAGGGTAGCGATCGCCATTTTCCACACCCAGCGGCGAATCAACTGCTGAGCGGCCAAGGCTTGTGCTTGCTCGGGACGCTGCTGGCCAGACTGACCGTGAACAGGGGAATTAGAAGCGGAGTTGCGGGACAAGGAAGGGCTGGAAAAACCAGGGTTTGCCATAGGGATAGGATGAGGACGCAGGACAGGGCAGTTAGAACGAGCGCTGCTGGTGGGAATACAGATATGGCGAGATACAGACTTTTCGATGCTGAGGGGTTACCTGACAGCGTTATTTAATCGCTTACTTGGCGATATCTCGATTGGCTACTGTAGGCACTCTAGCGCTGCTCTGAATTCCTTGCCATTTTTCAAGGATCATCGCTTAGGAACCGTTAGATAAGAATTTAGATTCAACGCTTAAAGGTTCACCTTAAAAGTTCGTTAAGAACGTCATTCTATAGTCGGGCTGTAAACTCTCTTCTGCTATGAAAATATAGCGCAGCCAGCCGAATATTCTCTTGCTGTAGGCATTTTATTGGAATCCTGCCTTCGGCATTTAACGTTGCTTAACACTCAGCCCTAGTCTTTACACCCTTAGAAATACTCAGAAGTGTTATGGCGGCGAGCAATCAGGCTTGACGCGCCCCGCCCGACTGGTCAGAGGTAGTGCTATATACAGCCCGCAGCGAAGCGCCCTGTCATACTGCTGCCAGTCTTCAGGCGTTAGTTTGTAGATTTGTATCAGCTGCTCACAAAAATGCCATAAAAAGCTTTTTTGGGGTATGCAAAATGTTTCTATAGCGAGGTGTTTTCAACGACCTTGTGCGGTTTTTGGATGTTGCTTTACCAACACATTGTCGAAGATTCTATAGAAAATATTAAGGCATTAGACATCGCTCAAAAAACTGCTCATATCTTTCAAAAGAGCGCTACCTTGTATAGGCGCTCAAGCGCATGCAGTTTCACCACTCACCAGCCATCTGTCTCAACGCCCCTCCGGACATTCTGATCGTAAACTTTTAGCTCAACTCAACGACGCAATAACAGATTTATTCAGGTCTGAAACGAAACACTGTGAACATTCCAAGTTCTATTCTGACTCTTTTAGTAGGTATTTTTGTCACTCTAGCCAGCCTGTGGTACGGCCAAAACCACGGTTTGATGCCAGTGGCGGCTTCTAGCGAAGCTGAGTTGGTAGACGGCCTTTTCGACACGATGATGACCATCGGCTTTGGACTGTTTTTGCTGGTGGAAGGGGCGCTTTTGGTGGCGGTCTTTCGCTTTCGTCGTGAAGAAGGCGACATGGGTGATGGCGAACATCTAGAAGGCAACATTCCTTTGGAAATCGTTTGGACGGCGATCCCGGCGGTGATTGTGCTGGGCATCTCCATCTATAGCTTTGATATCTACAGTCGCATGGGTGGCCTGGATTTGATGGATCACAACATGTCTCCTGCCAAGTCGGTAGAGGTCGCCTACGCGCCGGGTGAGGCGAACATGCCGCTGTTGAGCGCGGCGACGGGTGGCATGGGGATTATGCCGGGAATGGAAGGCGATCCCGTCCTTTCTGTAGGCGTTGTTGGCTTGCAGTATGCCTTCATCTTTAACTACCCCAACGGGATTGTCGCAGGCGAACTGCACGTTCCTATCAACCACCCTGTAGAGCTGAATCTGAGCGCTCAGGATGTGTTGCACGCCTTCTGGCTACCGGAGTTTCGGATCAAGCAAGACATGATCCCCGGACAGGATACCAAGCTGGTGTTTAATCCCAACCGAGAAGGAACCTACGCAGTCGTTTGCGCTGAGCTGTGCGGTCCTTATCACGGCGGAATGCGGGCTCAGATAGTGGTGGACTCAGCCGATGAGTATGCAGCCTGGGTAGACAGCCAACTCACGGCAATGGCTGATGAAGGCCAAACGGTGGCGAGCTTGCCGGTGCCTGCGGCGGAGCGGACTGACGCCGAGTATTTGGAGACGTTTGTCGAGCCGATGCAGTTAGCGATCGCACGCGAAAGTCTGGCAGATTTGCACAGCCATCATGCAGACAGTCACCACGCAGCGCACATGCCGTAGTCCTTGCTTTTCCTTTTCGTTCACTCATCTTCACTCAACCAGACATTACGACTTAGAGCGCGTTTATGACAGCAACTTCAGAAGCTAAGCCCAAAGCCCCAGAGACCCCGATGCTCTTAGGCAATGAGCGCAAATGGACTGACTACTTTACTTTTTGCACTGACCATAAGGTCATCGGCATTCAATATCTGGTGACGGCCTTTTTCTTTTACCTGGTGGGTGGTTCACTGGCGACGTTGATGCGCACAGAGCTGGCGACACCTGCACCCGATATCGTCACTCCCGACGTTTACAACGGCATGCTGACTCTGCACGGTACAGTGATGCTGTTTCTGTGGATTGTTCCGGCGGGCGCTGGGCTGGCGAACTACCTGATTCCGCTGATGATCGGGGCGCGGGATATGGCCTTTCCAAGGCTGAACGCGATCGCCTTTTGGATGATTCCACCTTCGGGTCTGCTGCTGATTAGCAGCTTCTTCTATGAGCCGCCGCAGGCTGGCTGGACGTCGTACCCGCCGCTGAGTCTGACGACGGGCGCACTGGGTGAAGGCATCTGGATTATGAGCCTTTTGATCGGGGGAACGGCCTCGATTTTGGGCGGACTGAATTTTTTGGTCACGATCTTAAAGATGCGCGTACCGAGTATGTCTTTAACCGACATGCCGCTGTTTTGCTGGGCGATGATTGCCACTTCTTTGCTGATTTTGATCAGTACGCCGGTGCTGGCAGGGGCGCTGATTTTGCTGGCGTTTGACCTGCTGGCGGGGACGGCCTTTTTCAACCCCACAGGCGGCGGCAATCCGGTGGTGTATCAGCACATGTTCTGGTTTTACTCGCACCCGGCGGTGTATATTTTCGTGCTGCCGCTGTTTGGGGCGATTAGCGAAGTGGTGTCGGTACATGCGCGGAAGCCGATTTTTGGTTACCGGGCGATCGCCTATTCCTCTATCGTCATCAGCTTCCTCGGCCTGATTGTGTGGGCGCACCACATGTTCACCAGCGGCACCCCGCCCTGGCTGCGCATGTTCTTTATGATCACCACGATGGTGATTGCGGTGCCGACCGGGATTAAGGTCTTCGGCTGGGTGGCGACCCTGTGGCGCGGCAAGATTGCTTTCACCAGCGCCATGCTATTTGCTATCGGCTTTATCTCTCTGTTTTTAATCGGCGGGATTAGCGGCGTCATGCTGGCAGCGGTTCCTTTCGATATCCACGTTCACGACACTTACTTTGTAGTTGCTCACTTTCACTATGTGCTGTTCGGAGCCTCAGTATTTGGGGTGTTCATGGCGGTGTACCACTGGTTCCCCAAAATGACCGGCCACATGATGAATGAGTTCTGGGGGAAAATTCACTTTACGCTAACCTTCGTCGGCATGAACCTCACCTTTATGCCCATGCACGAGCTGGGATTGATGGGCATGAATCGCCGGATTGCCCTTTACGACCCGCAGTTTACTGACCTCAACGTATTGGCGACGATTGGCTCATACATTATGGCGGTCTCGACCATTCCCTTCTTGATCAACGCGGCCTGGAGCTGGCGCTATGGGCCAAAAGCACCGGCTAACCCCTGGCGTGCCCTGACGTTGGAATGGCAAACGCTTTCACCGCCGCACATTGAAAACTTTGAAGAGCTGCCGGTTTTGAAAACGGGGCCTTATGACTATGGCCTTGGCTACACTGCTGAGGAAGATCCAGCTGAGCTATATGAGCACGGTGTGCCTGCTGCTGCCGCGACTTAGCGAATAAACCGATATCCCTCTCCGGGTGACTGGCGGTAGAGGGATATCGGAATGTATGAACGCCAACCGCCTTCAACTATCCGTAAAAAATTAACCTAAGACAATCTATGCAAGGTTCTTCTATAGAGACAACCGAAGGGATGATCAATCTCGCCCAGGAAGGCGAGGTGAGCAGCCATCATGAGGAGCATCCCGATCACCGCCTGTTCGGTGTGCTGGTGTTCTTATGTGCGGAGAGCATGTTGTTCATGGGCTTGTTTATTGCCTATACAACCTTCCGGCTAGTGGCGACAGAGTGGCCACCGGCAGGCACTCCAGAGCTAGAAGTTTTGCTGCCAGGTATCAACTCTTTGATTTTAATCTCCAGCAGTTTTGTCATTCACAAAGCGGATACTGCTGTAAAAAATAATAACGTCGACGGGGTTAGAACCTGGTTTAGTGCGACGGTTGTTATGGGTACTGTCTTTTTGCTGGGTCAGCTCTACGAGTACAGCAATCTGGAGTTTGGCCTGCGCGACAATTTGTTTGCCAGCACGTTTTACGTCCTGACCGGCTTTCACGGCTTACACGTATTCGTCGGGCTGTTGATGATGATTGCGGTTTTGTGGCGGGCGCGTCAGCCGGGACACTACTCTAGTGAGAGTCATTTTGGCATTGAAGCGGTAGAGCTGTACTGGCACTTTGTAGATGTGATTTGGATCATCTTGTTTATTTTGCTGTATCTGTGGTGAGCTGTTCAGCGAAGGGCTGTTGAATAACAGACTCAATCCAGCCTATGTACTGTGAAACTCGGGCGTAATATTCCCATACGCCGTAGTATCCTTCGCCGAATCTCCGTGAGCCTTGTCCGGCGCTAACACCGGCTACGGCCCATCCTGCATCCGTCTCAAGCAGAGCTGGCCCGCCGCTGTCACCTGGCCCCGAAATGCCTTCCAGGGCGGTTGTCTTGGGCGGCGCATCGAACTTAAAAATTAGCCACTGATCGTCTAGTTGCTCTATGCGATTGGTGGCTATTCGCATTTTTGCATCTACTCTATCTGGCCCGATCAGGCCATTGCCGAAGTCGCCTTTACCCACGAAGGTCACGATTTTTTGCAGCTCATCTGCTTGCTGGTATAGCGGTAGCGGCAATACGTCCATAACCGGTTGCGATAGCTGAATTAGCGCAATATCGTGCTTCACGCTGGCCATGTCTCCCTCGTCACTGTAGTTATGAAAGTGACGATGAATGACGATTGACTGGACAGCATAGGCAGTCTCTGCGAAGACGATTTTCTTCTCTTCAGATAGCTCAACAGCGACATGAGCCGCCGTCAGAATCCAGCGCGGATGGATCAAGGTGCCCATGCCGTCGCAGCGATCGCGAAATTCCGGTTCTGGTTCTATTTCAGCTACCAGGCTGGGCTTCAGCATCCGATCCACATTGTCGTAGGCTATCTGTATTTCTTCTCGGCAGCTATCTACCGCTACTACCGCCAGGAACCGGGCTGGATCTATCAGGTAAAGCTCAGGATCAATATCGTGGCGGATAATCATACAAAAAGTCAAATGGCTATGCTGGGTCGTAGTGAATAAAGTACCAGATAGCGCTGTGACACTTTCCTACGGTTTTGGATTGGGATCGCCGCTGTAAGACTGCATACCTGTCGCCGGGTAATCGTCGCGATGAGGGCTAAAAATATCAAAGGCCGCTTCTGCTAGAGCGCTGAAAAATCCCGGCTGTTTTTTAAGCTCGTTCATTGCTTCGTCTACATTCTCAGAAGAGAACTGATATCCGGCCTCCTGCCCAATATCCACGAGTTCACCAGGATTCGCTGCTGACTGAAGCTTCTGTTTCAAAGTCTCATCTTCAGCCACTTGAAACAAAAACTTAAACACATTATCTTTTGACATGACGTCATTCCTTTTTGGATGAGATAGACAGAGCAAGGTTTGTAGCAGCTAGGCGTTGAGTTCCTCTAGCACGCCAAGAGCGACTTCACTTTCTTCTGTGATCTGGCAATCTTCTCCCCAGCAGAGGCGCTTGTGGCGCAGAGCTGCTTCGGCTTTGTCTGCCCAGTCATTAGGCAGGTCTACCGGTTCTACATTGCTATTCATAATAATGTCGCGAATAGAGACTATGCCGACTAGCTGCCCTTCCTCTACCACGGGAGCCCGCTGGAGATCAAACTCCAGGAACTGTTTAGCTACCGCAGTCAGGCTTAGCGTAGGCTCGACCACAATGCAGGGAGTATTCATGATCTCGCAGACCATGGTATGAGTGGGGTCTTTGTCTTGGGCGGTCAGCTTGTAGACGATATCTCGCTCTGTCAGCATACTGTGAGCGCCACCTTTCACTGCTTTCTCCACGACCAGTGCCCTGACGCGATGGCTCTGCATGAGAGCGATCGCCTGGGCCACTTTTGCAGAACTGCGAATGGTGACAACATCAGTCGTCATAATGTCAGAAACAGTCAGCATTGCGGATCTCCTTTCGGGATGACCAACTAAGCGGCTTAATCGTCTCTGTAATGTCTGTCGCTCGTTTGGCTTTACTCCCTACTTATCTCTTAAAAATCTGAGGAACTTATGAGGATTACAAGATCGTCATACGGTTTCTTCATAATGGTTCTAAGCGCTTCACGACTGACCGTTTTGGCTCTGGGCTCGCTGTTTAACCAGGGTTAGGATTGACCGAGAGAGGTTAAGCGATCGCGGCGGATCGGCATCTGGCTGAACAGGCCAACCTTCCCGCTGGCGAGATCGGTCGCCGTCTGTCTCCTCGGTTTGGTCGTGAAAGAGTATCTGCTGAGTTGGAAAAGGCAGGTCAATGCCAGCGGCGACGAGCTTGTTGCAGATATTTTCAAGTACCCAGTCAGTCGAGGCGATCGCATCGGCGCGGCGGGGCGGTTCAATCCACCAGCGGGCACGAATATTGATAGTGCTGTCAGCTAGATCCACAACGAGCGCTTCAGGACTGGGATCTGCTAAGATTTCGCCCCGGCTATTGAGCGTCTCTAGGATAATCTCTTTCGCTCGGGCAATATCATCCCCATAGCCGATGCCGATATCGTATTGCAAGCGGCGACGGTCGTATGCGGTATTGACCGTTACCGCATTGGTAAATAGCTCGGCATTGGGAATAACAACCCGGCGACCATCGTAGGTACGAATAGTGGTGGCGCGGGTTTGGATATTTTCAACAGTGCCTTCGTAGTCGTTAAAGACAATCTGATCGTCGATTTGAAAAGGCTCGGTCAGTAAAATTAAGATACCGGCTAAAAAGTTTTGCAAAATGTCTTTGAAGGCAAACCCAATGGCCACACCGCCAATGCCTAAGGTAGCGAGGGCATCGGCAGGCTTGAAGCTCGGGAAGATAATAGTCGCCGCAATCAAAAAGCCCAGAATAATCAGAATGCCCTGGGCCAAACGGCCAAACACCAGGCCCACATTACGCGTGTCCCGATGGCGCGTTTGCTTGCGCACAAAGGCACGAACTATTCGGCCTATAAAACAAAACAGGATGAAGACTATCAGGCCAATTACCAGGTTAGGCAAAATCGCTATAGCCCCCTGCACCATACTGGTGATTTTATCTGTCGCTGCTGACGGTGAAATATTTTCTTCCACAGACTCATCCCTATAAAAACAATTCTTAAAAACCTATATCACCGTACCGTACAGGGCTGTTTACTGCGGCTATCTCTGTCTTTTGTTAGGGGCGTGAATTGGACGAACCCGGCAGATATCGGTCTTTAGAGCGATGGGAAGCTTGCTCCGGCGATCGCTCATACGGTTAATTTGGATTGGCTGAGGCTGGGACTGCGATCGCGGCGTTACGCCATGATTGTCGAAGACTGTACCGTCACCCCCTTTTGATCTTGATAAACCGGTAGAAATCGCTGAACAGACCAAACGAGCGGATCTTGGCCAAACTTTAAAATGTCTCAAGGCAGTTCGATAGGCGTTGATAACTTTCGATTATCTGCCTATTTGAGCCCGCGCTCCTTTATCATTAACCCAACCCAAATCCTACCGAACCACATGAATGCCTATCCTAACCCCGCTCTTCGCAGAGTACAGCAAGCCGTTTTATCTGTCCCCTTTCAGATTCTTCTGTTTCTTTCTTTGGGCTCTTTAAGTCTGTGGACAGTTTACTTCAGCGCTTACCCGGCAGCGCACAACAGTATGCACCAAACCCGGCACCATACGCTCGGTGTGGGCTGTCACTAGCTGTTGCTGGGAGAACGCCGCTTTTTGTAGGAACAGAGTTTATCCGGCTCAATCCCCAGGAGACTCTGTTCCTGCACTCTTTAATACGCAGGTAATGTTTATGAACCGATGGTTTTCAGGGCGTTCTTTCGGTCTCAAAGCGCTGGCGGGGATGTCTTTCCTGCTGCTTACCGCCTCCGGTGCAGGGAAGGCAGCGGCCAGTCCCCAACTAGAGATCGTCACCGATCCACCTTTGGCTGAGGTGGTTCCATTCGAGCAGCCCATCACCATATCGCTGAGTGCGACCGAGGTGCCGCTCGAAAACGCGCGCTTGCAGATAAAGCTGCTGACGCCTGCAAAGACTCCCTGGCTGACCACAGATTTTCCGGTGGTAGAAGGTACTACTCTACTGGATATGGCGGTGACGCCCGTTGATGGCGAGGCCCAGTTTCAGGTGATGCCGCCCATCCGGGGCCGCTACCAACTCCAGGTTATCGTCACTCCAGCAGCAGCAGGGGCTTTTACCCCTTTTATGCAAACGCTGGACTTTACAGTGCCAGATAATCCGCTCAAGTACCGTAATTTGCTGATTTTGCTGGCTATTTTGGCAGTAGCGGGTGTTGGCGGCGGCTGGGTGATCGGCGGCAGTCAGCAGCTAGAAGCCGGTGAGTACATGCCTGAGCGGGTGCGGCTGTTGCTGAGCGCGGCGGCGGTGGCCGCGATTGGTACGCTTTTGTACATCATGATTACGGCTGAGCAGGCTGATGCCCATACCGATAGCCAAGCGGCTACTTCTCCAGTAGAGTCGCAGGCGCACCCAGCAGGGCTGAGCGTCTCGTTGGAAGATCTGGCGATCGCCCAGGTCGGACAGGCAATTCCGCTGGCGGTAAAAGTGGCCGACGCCGCGACCGGCCAGCCGCTGACGGAGATTGATTTGGCGATCGCTACCCGCCTTTTAGAGTACGACCGGACAGTCAGCGCCTTTCAGGCGAGGCCCGATACGACTGGCCGCTATACCTGGAATCAGCAATTCTTTGACGGTTCTGCTCATGTCGTCACGGTGCGCGTCTCGCCTCAGGCCGATGCGGCTGTTCAGTTCGAGCCATTTGATTTGGTCAAGCGAATTGAGGTAGCAGGAGTTGCTCCGCCGATGTCTGTCCGTCTGATTTCTTTGGGCTATCTCACAGCGTTTTTGGCAGCAGGGGTAGGGGTGGGTTTTTTTGCTCGCCGTCGGCTTCAGCAACCTGGTTCGTAGCGCCGCTCATTGCCGCCAAGACGGCGGACGACTAAACTCAGTCTCGTTACGGTCAAGCCTCGCCCTTTTGCATGATCGCAGAACCAATTACGTCGCTCACTGACTACGGAATCGCGCTGGAATGCCTTTTGTTTGCCGGGTTGCTCGGGCGAAAGGGCGGGAGTGGATGGCTTTGGGCAGCTGCCTTTAGCAGCGTGAGTATTGCGGCGCTCTCAGGGGGTACCTATCACGGATTTGCCAGTGAGTTTTCTCTGGCAGGGCGCTGGCTGCTCTGGCGAGGGACGGTATGGGCTCTGGCGATCGCCAGCTTTTTCATTATTCTCGCTGCCACCAGTAAGACGCCTTGGCTTTGGCGTATTGGTCTGCTGGCTGTGGCGACTGTACAGCTAGCGCTCTCACTGAGGCTGGGCAGTGGGGCAGCGGCTTTTGCCGTGAGCGTTGCCGATTACCTGGGCGCTTTAGGAATTGCGCTAATTGTTCAGGGTTGGCGATCGCGACAGCAGCGCCGTTTTGCCGCTTTGGATCAGCGCTCGGATACAGGATTTGCCTGGATGGTATCAGGGCTTTCTCTCTCGGGCGTTGCCATTGCCATTTTGATTTTGCCGTGGCCTAACTCGCTCAAAGTGAGTCCGCTGGCGGGCTATCACCTGTTGCAAATGGTTGCCCTATACTGCATATACCGTAGCGCTCGGGCAGACGTGAATTTCCCTCGGGCTAGAGATGAGAGGCTGCTATGACATCGTCACATCTAAAGATTTTAGGGACGCCGCCCAATGCTTGGCGAGTGGATGAGAACACTGCTGACATTACCCGAGCCCCTCTACTGCCCCGGCTTTTATCCGTCGCTACTGCGACCAAGACTCTGTAACTTGACCTGTCCAAAGCTGCCGTTCTAGTCATTGATATGCAGAATGACTTTTGCCACCCCGATGGCTGGCTGGCTCATATTGGGGTTGATGTGATGCCTGCTCGGGCCGCGATCGCACCTCTACAGAGACTTTTACCCGTCCTGAGGAGCGCTGACGTTCCTATTTTTGCAGGCGTCAATGCCGACCAATGTGTGATGGTGACGCTGCAAGACGCCCACTTCCTCGGCTACGACTGCATTTTGATAGAAGACTGCACGGCCACGACTTCACCTGATTTCTGCTGGCAGGCAACGCTTTACAACGTCAATCAGTGCTTTGGGTTCGTGGCTCATTCCCAGCCGCTGCTGACAGCCATACAGACGGTAAAGTAGGGGCTCAAATGCTCCGATTGAGAATCCGCGCGGTTTTATCCAACTAAGGTTTTAGTCAACGACTGGGACTTGAGGGGTCGATTTTTTCCCAATTCCGGTAGCGCGGCTGAGCACCCTGGCACTGCGGCTGCGGGCTCCGCTAATGTAGGTAAAAAAGACGGGGACGACGACCAGCGTGAGTAGGGTAGAGGTTGAGAAGCCGCCGATGACAGCGATCGCCATCGGGCTCCGGGTCTCGCCACCTGCGCCAATTGCCAGCGCGATCGGCACCATTCCCGCCATGGTCGAAATCGAGGTCATCAGAATAGGCCGCAGACGGGTAATCCCCGCTTCAATCACGGCCTGACGACGAGACTTGCCTTCCTGCAAAGCGATCAGCGCGTAGTCCACCAGCAGAATAGAGTTTTTGGTGACCAGGCCAATTAGCAGCACCATGCCGATCAGGGCAAACAGGCCCAGCGGCTTTTGGGCAATTAACAGTCCCATCAGAGCCCCACCCAGGCATAGGGGTAGCGCCACCATCACCGCCAACGGATAGAGAAAGTCGTTGTACAACAGCACTAGCACGGCGTAAATCATCATCACCGCTGTACCCAGTGCCAAACCAAAGCGATTGAAGATCTCTTTTTGAATTTCGGCATCGCCTGTGGGTTGCTGCCTGACGCCAGCAGGCAAATCTTTGAAGGCGGGCAGTTCGTCTACGGCGGCGATCGCCTCGCCCAGGGTAATCCCCTGCAAATTCGCGCCAACGGTAACCTGTCGGGAGCGGTCAAAGCGGTCAATCTGGGCGGGGCCGCTGCCAAACTCAATGTCGGCAACAGCGATCAGCGGTACCAGGTCGCCGTTTTGGGCGGGCACCTGAAGGTTTTGCAGGGTGCTGAGGTCGTTAGTAGAGTCGGGGTTGAGGCGGACGCGGATGGGAATTTGGCGATCGCCCGCATCAAAGTCAGCCAGGTTCGACTCAGCATCACCAATCGTCGCCAGAGACGCCGTGCGAGCAATGCTGCTCACCGATACGCCCAAGTCAGCCGCTGCCGCTACGTCTGGTTGAATCAGTATCTCGGGCTTGACCAACGCTGCTGTAGAAGTGACTTCGACTAGCCCAGGTAGCTGTCGCATTTGCTGAGTGAGGTTCTGGGCCGCTTCGGTCAGCTGGTCAGGATCTTCGCCAGTGAGCACCACTTCAAACGCCTTACCGCCCCCGGTCGCCCCTTGATTTTGAAAATTGATTCGTGCCCCCGGAATCGACTGAAACTGTCCTCTCAGCTCTTCTTCAAACGCCGCTCTAGCAATTCGCTCACCCTTGGGCTTGAGCTGCACAAAGGCGGTCGCATCAGCCGGTGACTGCACGACAAACACGCGCTCAGTGGCGTCGTCGGCCAGCAGCAAATCGCTCACCCGGCTCGTGAGCTGCTCCGTTGTCTCCAGGGTAGAACCGGGCGGCAGCTCAATCGACACCTGCGTCAAGTCCGTATCGCCCGCCTCGAACAAAGAAGTGGGAATAAACGGCACCAGGGCCAGACTGGCGATAAAGAAGGCAACGGCCAGTGAAATCGTCACCACGCGATGTTTTAACGCGCTGTTGAGC